>DATAKV010000455.1:0-13360 GCA_036261375.1 Anaerolineales bacterium | reverse complement strand
ACAGCCGTACCAGCTCAGCCTGGGTCATGGCTGGCTGATCGTTCGGAACATGCCAGACCTGGCCATCTGCTTCGTCGCGCTCCCCGATAATCACAAGCGCAGTTCCAAAATCCTTCAAAAAAGTGTGTGTATGAGGCAGATCCGTACTACCGATCAACTGGGCCGGCTTACCGCGCAGTAAGGGACAAAATACGCGCCCACCCATGGTGGAATCCGTGCCCCAGGGTCCAAAGTAGTTACCGCCTCGCGCCGAAGTGACCCGGATGCGTCCCTCTTTATGGGCAGCAAAAGCAGCGCTGGAAATCTCTCCACGGACACGTCCTTTGCGGGTGTGGGCGTTGTATGGAAGGTCTTCGATCATCGGCCTGCCCTGAGTATCGCCATACATGTATACATTCTCGACGAGTACCAGTTTTGCGTCGCTGCCCGTCAGGCCGTCCAGGATGGATTTTTGTAATTGTGGGAATTTCATAGTCCATTCATGATAGGCAGGCTGGGAGGACTGGTACACCACTTTTGCCCCTCGCGTCACTTCCCTGACTTTTTCCGGATCGTACAGATCGGCAGCCACCACCTCCACCTTGGCAGGCACTTCATCCATTATTCCTGAACGGCTCACCATGCGGACACGCTCTCCGCGTTCGACAAGCTCGTGTGCTACTGCCCGCCCGATCGCACCCGTTCCCAAAACAACATGCTTAATTGTCATCATTCATTCCCTTCAGTCTGTTCCCAAGACGGGTTCGCCGGTTTTATTGACTTCAATCCGCTTTCTGGCCGTCTCGCGCCGCCCTACTGCCGGGATATGCTCGATCGCCGCGGCCAGGCCGAATTTCGGCATGTTGCCATACACGCTCTCGAACTGGTCCGGGTTGACGGTGTAGGTCTCATGCCAGATGCCCACACTTCCATCAGCTCCGACTGCCTGGTTGAACTTCTTCCAGGCCTTGAGGTGCGGCTCAGAAGGGTGCCGCGCAAACCGCTCGAGATCTTCGAACGACCGCCAGTACTGGATAAATACCGGTCCGCTCATGTTCCAGAAGAACTCGGCATGCATGAATCCTTTTTCGGGATGGGTGAACAAGGTCTGCAGCATCGGTCCCATGGCAGCAGATACGGGAAACCACTTGTCGATCCGCCACCACTTATTGATGCGCATCCCGATCAGGAAGACCACGAAAGGCTGGTCCGTTTTTGCCGTGTATCGGCCGTTAAAGATTTTGTTTGACATTTTTTACTCCTTGATAAACTGCCTGCCGATGGAGGCAAGCTCATACAAATAAAGTGCATCGCCCTTCGTACCGAACGGAGGCAGGTTGCCCTGGATCTCCAGGGAGACAATGCCATGCACCCGGCTCCAGATGACCATCGCTACAGAGAGCGACAGGATATCTGCTTCACCACCGTGGGTTTTCCACATTTCGAAGCTGAGCTTGTATTCCGCCTTGACCTTCGGAAACGTTTCAACATTCAGCTTCCCGGCCAGGCGCAGCCCCTCCACGACGCTGACCAGGGCACTCAGCGATCGAGCGGAAGAGGGCAGGATCTTTTCAACAGGTCCTTCATAGCCCGGAATGGGTGTGCCGAAGATCAGCTGGTAGCGCTGCGGGTAGGTATGAGCCCAATCCCGGTAGGCCAGGCCGATGGCTTTCATCCGGCCCTCATGATCATCCTCTGAGACGGAATCCCGGGCCGCGATCTGCCAGTCACCAAAGGAGGTAAAGGCGTCGATGATCAATGCTGTGACCAACGCATCCCGGTCGGGGAAGTAGTTATAGATGGCCGGGGCGGTGATCTTCAATTCGCGGGCGATCGCTCGCAGGGAAAGGGCCGGAGCGCCGAATTCAGAGATCTGCTTCCAGGCCGTTTCCTTGATGGCTTCCTGCAGGTGTGGGATTTGTTTCTTGCGTATGGGCCGGGCCATGTACTCTCCTTTTATATTTACAGTGTAAATATACAGTGTTTATTTAATCTTGTCAAGGGCAGCAATTCAACCTCTGCTCCCGAAGAGAAGGAGAACCTGCGATAAAATGGACCTATGCAAAGCCAAATCTACGTCATCGGCCATGTTAACCCCGATACCGATTCGATCGCCTCCGCCATGGGTTATGCCTGGCTGCTGCGCGAGCGCGACGGGATGGACACGATCGCCTCGCGCGCCGGACCTCTCAATCCGCAGACCGCCTGGGTATTGAAACAGCTCAACCTGGAGGCCCCCTACCTGTTGACCGATGCCTCCCCGCGCTTCCTATCGGTCACACAGCACCTGGATAGTCTTCGACCGGAGGCCCAGCTCGGTGCAGCCTGGGCTCTGGCCAGCCGGACCGGCGGCGTCGCGCCCGTTGTGGATGGGGATGGCAAACCCTACGGTATCATCAACGGCTTTAGCCTGTTCCGCTACTTTTCCGAAACGCTTGGCCCGCGGCCCGGGGAAACCACCGTCCGGGAGATGATGTCGGCCCCGTGCAAGGACGCAGCCGATACCACGGTCCCGAAATTCGCCGCCAACGCCCACATCCGTGACATGCTCAACCGTATCCTGCGCGATGAATATGACGATTTCTGGGTGGTGGATGAAAATGACCTGTATGCCGGCATTGCCCGCCAGCGCGATATCCTCAACCCGCCGCGGTTGAAGATCATCCTTGTCGATCATAATGAGCCCAGCCAGGCGATCGCCGCCCTGGACGAAGCCGAGCTGCTCGAGATCCTGGACCACCACCGGCTTGGAAATCCACACACGCATACCCCCATCCGTTTTACAGTGGACATTGTGGGTTCGACCTCCACGCTGGTTACCGAGCAGACGGCAGAGGCCGGTCTTGCCCTGCCGTCGAATCTTGCCGGTTTGCTTCTGGCGGGACTTTTAGCGGATACCCTGATTCTGACCTCGCCTACAACGACTGCCCGCGACAAGGCTGCCGCCGAACGCCTGGCGCGCTGGGCATTCGTGGGAGGCAGCCCGCTGAAGGGGGAGACGATCGAGTCCTATGGCAAAGCCATCCTCTCCGCCGGCGCGGGTCTTTCCAACCGCACACCGGAAGAAATTGTGAGTAACGATATTAAGCCCTACGAAGCAGGCGGCTTCAACTTTGCGATTGCACAGGCGGAAGTGACGGACCTGGTCCAGCTTTCTGAGCATCTTGTGCCGCTGACCAAGGCGCTCAACGATCTACGCGACAAGCGCGGCCTCGACTTTGCCATGCTGCTCATCACCGACGTGGTGCGCGGCTCGAGCCGACTGCTCACGTCATCCAACCCGCCGCCGATCCTTTCCGATCTGCCCTATCCTCCGCTGCCTGACGGGACCCGCGATGCGCCGGGCGTCGTCTCGAGAAAGAAGCAGTTGCTGCCGGTTGTGTTGGGTTCGCTGGAGAGATAATGGAATTTCAAAAATTGATCCACCGGGCAATGGACCTTCGGGCGCAGTATGATAAAAAAGAACGCCAGCTGTATGGCTCCCCCTCGACCGATGAAGACATCGCCCAGGGATTTGCCGGCGATGTCAACAACCTTGCCAAGCTGATTAAGGCCCGGCACGGCAAGCTCGAGATTGCCAACAGCACTGAAAAACTCGGGTCGACGCTTTCCCATTGCTTATGGTCTGTCATTGTCCTGGCCCGGATCCACAATGTAGACCTGGAGCAATCCTTCTTCGAAGCCATGGACAGGCTGGAAAATCACTTACTGGAAACCCAGGAATAATTCGATAAAGGCAGGTCAGACCTTCATCCTGACAATTATTTGAGACTTAAGAATATCTTGGCCATTCATTCGATACAATTACTGGAAATAGATATGACAATTGACATTTACAGCGCGCTTGCAGAAGTAGAAAAAAACAGTGGTTCGGCCGTTTTGTGTACAGTAGTGAAAAGTGAAGGCTCCACTCCCAGGCACGTGGGCAGCAAGATGCTGGTTTATCCGGACGGCAAGTTCATCGGCACCGTCGGCGGCGGCGATATGGAGCACCGCATCCTCGACGAGGCCTGGATGGCGTTGAGTGATGGCAAGCCAAGGATGCTTTCGTATTCGATGGTGGACCCCAAACGCGGCGATCCGGGCGTGTGCGGGGGAACCGTGGAGGTGTTTGTGGAACCGATCCTACCCCCTGCCATGATCGTGGTCATTGGCGCCGGGCATGTTGGCAAGGCGGTCGTCCACCTGGCGAAGTGGCTCGGATTCCGGGTGGCGGTCAGTGACGATCGGGCTGAATTCTGCAACCCGGAGGCAGTACCGGGTGCAGATGCCTATTATCCCGTTCCGATGGGAAAGCTGCCTGAACAGCTGGAGATCAACAAAAGGACCTATCTCATCATCACCAGCCGCGGCTCGAGCGTGGACGTGCAGGGACTGCCAGGCCTGCTGGAGACGAATGCCGCCTATATCGGCGTGATCGGTTCCCGGCGCAGGTGGCTGACCACGGCTAAGGCATTGAGAGAAAAAGGCGTCCCGGATGAGAAGATCGGGCGCGTGACCTCCCCGATGGGACTCGAGCTCAATGCCGAGACCCCTGAAGAGATCGCGGTCAGCATCCTGGCTGAGATCCTGATGCTCAAGGATGAGGGTACGGGAAAGCCAATGAAAGCGAAACAAGCTGAGGCGTAGCGAGAGGCACTGTCAGGACCCTTTCAAATTGAAACGTCACCGGTCGAAATCCGTATAATGGGTAAGATGGATACATGTTTCTTGTAGCCGATCTAGGCATGGGCTATAATGACAGTGCAACCTCAATCAAAGGAGAAATATCATGGCAAGGATTTTTGACGTCATCGAATACCCGAGCGAGATGAAGGATGAGATCGTCCATCGCTTTCCCGAGCAGGGCATCGGTGATTATCGGATTGGCTCCCAGGTGATCGTGCGTGAATCCCAGGCGGCGGTATTTTTCCGCGATGGCAACGCGCTGGATGTCTTCCGGGCGGGCCGCCATACGATCACAACTGCCAACATCCCGGGATTAATCGGTCTTATTGGCAAGGCCTTCAACGACCGGACTCCCTTCACAGCAGAAGTGTATTTCGTTTCCATGCGTGAATTTGCCAATGAGAAGTGGGGAACGCCCCAGCCGATCATCGTCCGCAACCCGGGCATGGGACTGGGAGTGGCCCTGCTCCAGGGCTTTGGCAGCTATTCCTTCCAGGTCAAAGATCCGCAGCAGTTCGTCACCCAGATCGTCGGTGCCCAGGGAGCCTACCGGACCAATGACATCGAGGAGCGACTGAAGACCATTCTTCTCTCGAAACTCCAGGATGTTCTCGGCGAGACAACGGCCGCCCGGAGCGTGGTCGAACTGATCGGCCTCACAGAAGAAGTCGGCGCGGCGGTACGGGCCAAGGCTCAGGACGATTTCGAAGCCGTCGGTATGGTCCTCAAGAGCTTTTACATTGGCAACCTTAAGCCGTCCAGCAAGTCGGCCCAGGAGCTGCGCGATATGGGCATGCTCGACATGGCCACGTACACCCAGCTGCAGGCCGCGGACGCGATGCGCGATGCGGCGCAGAATCCGAGCGGCGGCGCGGGCCTGACAGCAGGTATCGGCGCCGGTATGGGCATCGGTAACCTGATGCAGCAGGCCACCTCCGGCGCAATGCAGGGACAACAGTCCCAGGGAAGCAGCGGTGCTGCCAAAGCAGGCGGAATCCCCGATGTGATGACCCCGGCCGAAGCCGCTTCGATTTTGAAGGTGTCCGAGGAGGACGTGGTCGCCGCCATTACGGATGGCAGCCTCAAGGCCAGGAAGCTTGGCAATGCCTACCGTATCAGCAAGGAAGCCCTGGAAGCGTTTTTGAAGGGATAAGGAAAATTTCGGAAATAAAAGAGGAGCCTGTCAACCAGACTCCTCTTTTTGATTCTCATGCGTGTTTGTCCGCCACGCTGCATCCGGCAGGCAACAAAAGTTCTTTTGTCTTAGTCGTTATTCCAGATCGCTGATCACATCGGAGATCGAATCAAGGACATCGCCTGCCAGAACGGAAGTAGCGGTGCCCAGATCGTCCGCGGCATAGAGGCCGGCCTGGGCATGGATCCAGGCCCCGGCGAGTGCGGCTTCGTAGGCTTCGAGTCCCTGGGCGCGCAGGCCGACGATCAGGCCGGCAAGCACGTCACCGGTCCCGGCGCGGGCCAGGGCAGGCGAAGCGACCGGGATGACGGTCACGCGCCCATCCGGTGCAGCGACAACGGTGAATGCGCCCTTTAACACGACCACGTGTCCCCATGTCCGGGCATATTGGGCGGCAATTTCCTGACGGCTTTCCTGGATCAATTCCTTGGAGAGATCGGTCAGGGCGGCCATCTCCCCAGGATGAGGGGTCAGGATCGCTGGCGCTGGAATCTTCTGATACCAGTCCTTGATCTGGGCAAGCAGCTTCAACCCATCTGCGTCGATGACCAGGGGAGGAAGTTTGGACTTAACCGATTCCGCGGCTTCTGCTTCCTGATGTACAAAACCAATGCGTACCGCGTTCTTTTTTGAAGGATGCTTTCCCTCCAGAAGGCTCTCGACAAAATCCCTCGTGGCGTTTTCCATTCCGACGCCAGGACCGATCAGCAGTGCGGAGGCGCGCTCGAAATTCCTGGCAAGGACCTCCGCCCCGTTGGAGGAGATCACGCCCATCTCGTGTGGAAGAAGGACCCAGGTCGCCTCGGGAAAACGGCCGGCCAGTGTCCCATGCAGGGAGGCCGGAACCGCCATCGTTACGAGTCCCACCCCGGAACGGTAGGCCGCTTCACCCGCCAGGATGGCTGCTCCCGTGTAATTCACAGAGCCCGCGGCGATGAGCGCGGTACCGAAGGTGCCTTTATGTGAATCGAGGGAACGCTCGGGCAGCAGCGCAGCGATGGACTCCTCATCCGCCACTTCGATCTGCACATCCTGGAAGGATTTCAAATCATCCGGCAAACCGATATCCACGACTTCCAGATCGCCGATGTATTCAAAAGCCGGCAGCCTGAGCAGTCCCTGCTTGACCGCCGCCATGGTGACCGTCAGGTCTGCAGCAAGTGTTTCATCCGCTACTTCACCCGTGTCACTATCCACACCGGACGGACAATCCACCGCAACCACGAGCGGAGGTTCATCCAGGCCATCGAGGATGTCATTGATCTCAGAAAGAAGCTCGGCTACATCCTTTTTCAACGGCAGCTTGATTCCGGTGCCCAGAATACCATCCAGGAGAACATCTGCATTTTCAATGGCTTCAGCCAGCTGCTCGAACGAATTCTCGCCCGAGATCAATTCCCCGCCGGCCTCGCTAAAGCGCCGGATGAGATCATCCTTTTTCCGCTTGACCGGGTAAGCGCGCGCCTTCCAGCCCTCCGCAGCCAGCTCGGCCAGGGCGATGAGCGTGTCACCGCCATTCTTGCCGGGCCCCACCAACCCGACGATTTCGGTCTCGAGATCATCTTCAAAAAGATCGTAAATAATATCCGCAAGTCCCTGGCCTGCGTTTTCCATCATCTGGTCGTATGTGAAGCCGCTGGAATCGGCCTCCTTTTCGATAGCCTGCATTTGGGAAACGGTCACAAGTTTCATGTATATCTCTCCTATGTGAACAGGATTCTACTGCAACTACGCTGGTTTTTTGCCTTCCTGCCCGCACTTCTTACAAAAATCAAACAGCGCGTTTCAAAGGATGTGGTTCAGCGTATAATTTATAAACAGGTGGTGATACTGGAGCTTTACAGCCTGAGCCGTGTACTTTAGAGTGAGAGAGCTATGAATAATCCGCTTTCGTATTCTTCGGTAAAACTTGATCTGTACTCCAGAGAGGGTGCCCGCTTGAATCAGGCATCCGGTTTCATGGTCGAAGCGGAAGGGAATTATTTTCTCATCACGAATTGGCATGTCCTTTCCGGACTGGAATTTGCCCGTCAGCAGGACCGGCCGGTCGATGTCCCCTTTTCATTGAGGGCATCCCTTCATATTTACAGTGGCGAGGGTGAAAACAAGCCTCCGCTCTCCTGGGGGATGTGGAGAAGAATCACCATACCACTGTATGACAAAAACAACCAACCCACATGGATCGAACCACAAAAGAAGCAGAATCAGCAAAAGGCAGATGTCGCCGTCCTGCCGATCCCGAAGAATGAATCCCTGCCTCTGAATGCTTCATTGAGATTATTCACTGTGAGATCCCAGGCGCCCCCTACTCACTCAGAACAGTGGGTCAGGATTTCCGCTATACCCATCTCGTCTATCGACACAAAGGTGGAATATGGCCCTTCAGACCGGGTCAACGTTGTCGGTTTTCCCCATGGCTGGGCGCCAAACGGAAGTGAGAAGTCCAGTTCCGCGTTCTGGCGGACTGCCTCCATTGCCTCTGAAATCTATGAAACCGGGATGAGCCGCTGGCAATATACCTTTTTCATCGACCCATGCCCATTGGCAGGTATGACCGGCTCGCCTGTGCTTGGTTTGAAAAACAAGCGATTGAAGCTGCTGGGGGTCTATTCCGATAGCTCCACGGCGGAATTTGGCGCCCATGCCGGTATTGTTTGGGACGCCTGGCTGGTGAAGGAATTGGTCGGCTCTCATTAAGTAGTATTGGATAACAGCGGTAGGAAAAAAGTGAATTTTTGATTGCGCATACGATCGTTCGATTGATTGCGCAGCAACCCGGAAAGGATGTTTTATGAAGTTCATCCATAAGGTCTTTCCCATCGGCCACTTCGTCATCAGTCTTTTATTCGTTATTTGTGCGCTGGCGATCATCTTCTTTGCACTGATCCAGCTCTGGCAGGGAATACAGCCCGGCACCGACCTGTCCATCAATGAACGCCTGAACGCCATCCTGGAAAGCATTGCCATGCTTACAGTCGCTGTTGCAGCCTTGGAACTGGGTCAGACGATCTTCGAGGAGGAGGTTCAGCGCGAAGCGAACATCAGCGCGCCTACCCGTGTACGCCGTTTCCTGTCCCGTTTCATGATCGTGCTGGTTGTTGCTCTTTCGATCGAGACGCTGGTGCTGGTCTTCCGCATGAGTCATGAAGCGCCCGAGCAGCTTCCTTTTGTCGCATGGATTGGACTGGCGGCAGCAGCCCTTCTGACCGCCTGGGGTGTATTTATCCGATTAAATATTAGTGCTGAAAAACTGGAACCGGAGGGGATCGAAGAGGCCAAGCAGGAAGATGAAAAAGTAGAGTAGCAGATATACTCTGGTGGGATCAGCCCCAAAGGTCTACTGCTGCATCCTCGAGTCCCAACTCCAGGAGTTTTTTACGCGACGGTTTTCCCGTTTTTGAGTCCCAGTCGCGGGCCTGGTAATAGGCAGCCAGCATCCCCTTTAAATCGGGCACATAGCCTGCCGAACCGCCGTCGGGAAAAGGTTCAAGCAGGGCTTTTGGCAGCTTGTCATTTTCGGCTGTCAAGCCCATGCGGATATTGATGGCTCGTTTGAGATTCCAGCCGCGCTCGCCGCACTTCATCATATCGTCTAGAGTCCAATCCAGGCCGCAGGCGGCGTTAATCAGCTTTACCTGCAGCTCGGGATCAGTGTTGGCGAATATGCACATGACGATCGAGTTGAAGACTGTACGCCAGTCCTGGTGGCGGGCGACATTGGCTGATTTATCAGCCTGGTCGTGGCGTTCAAAATAAGTGATACCCAGCTTCTCGTGTGTGTGCCCCCAGTCCACAAAGAAATAATCGGACTGGTTGTGACAGGCGCCACGCGGGCTGGTCGCATAGGAAAGCGCCATCCCCGAGACCCCGCGTGGGTCATGATAAGCGACCTCCAGTCCGTTGACCTGGACCGCCTCCTCCTCCGCTCCAAACTCTGCGGCAAAACGGCGGGAACCAAGCGAGAGCAGCTCCCCGATCCCTTCACGGAGACCGATCAGGTTGACCAGCCGCTCGATAGAATCGACCTCGCCCCACTTCAATTCAAAGCCGGTATCCTCTTGAGTGATGATTCCCCTTTCGAACAAATGAAAGGCAAGACCAACAATATTTGCCGTGCTGATGGTATCCATACCATAGCGGTCACACAGCTCGCCCAGGTCCACGATTGATTCGAGATTATCGTTCAGAAGGTTTGGGCCAAAGCCAATGATGGTCTCATATTCTGGACCCTTACGCTTTGCCCGGTCGCCCAGCTTAACCACGCGCCCACATGCGATGACACACCCCTGGCAGGCACTTCGGCCGGTGAGGATCGTTTCCGTCATCCGCGCCCCGGAGATGTTATCCACGTTTTCGAAGGAACTGCGCGAATAATACTTTACAGGCATCGCACCCAGATACTCGGCATAGTTGGCCGCGCCGGCCGTGCCGAGCTCACGCAGGACCTTCGCTTCGTTGTCCTGCTTCAAGACCCGGTTCGACTCGGAGCGCAGGGGGATGTATTTCTCCAGATCGAAGACTGGAATCGGGTTCTCGCCATGGACGGCAATCGCTTTGAGATTCTTGGCGCCCATCACTGCGCCCATCCCTGTGCGCCCGGCCATCCGTCCATGGTCGCACATGATCGAGGCAAACAGGACGCCGCGCTCCCCGGCCGGTCCTACTACGCAGACCCGGGCGGATCTCTGCCCTACCTCGTCCTTGATCCTTTCCTGCGATGTATACGTGTTCTGTCCCCACAAATGCACAGCACGCCGGACGTCAAGCTGGCTCCCATTCAGCCACAAATAAACAGGCTCTGCGGCCTTTCCCGTGATCCAAAGACCATCATAGCCCGCGGCGCGTAACTCGGGCCCCCAGAACCCGCCGATATTGGACTCCGCCCATAATCCAGTGGCCGGCCCCTTTCCGCAGACGACAAAGCGTCCGGTTGTCGGACCGGAGGTGCCGGTCATCGGTCCCATCATGAAAAGCAGAGGTGCCTGTGGCGAGAGCGGGTCGAGCTCACACGTCAGGGAGGAATACAAAATTCGAGCGGCGAGTGATGCGCCGCCCAGAAAATCCTTTTCCCAATGCTCGGGGATTATATACTCTTCGGTCTGACCTGTCGTGAGGTCTAATTTGAGGATCGGTTGCATGTCACTCTTATGTCATTGCGAGCCCGAACGAAGTGAGTGTGGAAGAAACTCTTGTAAAGAGAGGATCGCCCTCGTAATCAGATGCTATACGATTTCCGTGGTCACTTCCTGCGCCACGCGCACAAAATCGAGCACGGTGGGTACATTGCGCATCATGTATCCCATGCTGCCTTTCACTTTCAGCTTCGAAGTCATCATGGCGGTCATCGGGTTCAGTCTTCCGGTCAGGATGGAGGTGATGTCCTTGTAGGAAGCGGTGAGGGTAAAGGTCGGGGCCGGGTGCGCATCGGCCGAGGGCTTATACTCCACCTTTCGGCAGGTACCGTGCCAGAGATCCAGATAGAACGTCAGCCGCTCTTTCAGGTTGCCATCCGGTTCGATGAAGAAGAACAGGTCTCCCTCCCAATTTTTGGCGATCTCGCTATAGCGGGGATCGGTGTTCAGCTTTGCCTCCAGCCCCTTGAGCCATTCCTCGCTCGGAAATATTGCAGCCATGTCTAGAGCCTCCCGGTCTCAATCCGTTTCCCGACAATTTTACCATTCCGAGTTAAGTGCATCCTGCATCGACCCGAAAGGACAGATGACTTAATATGCGGGATTTTTCTACTATCTCTTGCATAAATAATAAAAATGGTCTATGCTTGGAGCAGTAACTCCTGATGGAAGGAGGTGTTCCCTCTCGCTGGATTTGCCATTTCTCACGAAAAACGACAAAGGAAATTTCTAACACTTTTGGAGGAGAATTCTCATGAAGAAACTGTACAGTGTGTTTGTGCTTGTCCTCGCGGCCTCTCTCGTGCTCGCCGCATGCGGAGGTGGAGGAGCAACACAGGCCGATAACCTGCTGGACGCCATCAAACAGCGTGGTTATATCGTAGTGTCAACCGATCCAAATTATGAGCCGCAGTCTTTCCTGAATACGGAAGGCACGCGGCCCTCCGACACCCAATGTCCCGCCGATAACCTGACAACCGCCGAAATGCAGGGCTTCGACGTGGATGTTGCCAAAGCAATTGGCGACCATCTGGGTGTTGAGACATGCTTCGCCACTCCCTCCTGGGATGCGATCACAGCCGGCAGCTGGGCCGATAAATGGGATGTGAGCGTCGGTTCCATGACGATCACCACCGCCCGCCAGCAGATCCTCGACTTCAGTGTTCCGTACTACTACACTCCCGCCGTCATTGCCGTGCGCGCCGACTCGGGGATCACGGATATCGCCGGGCTGGAAGGCCAGGCGCTCTGCGCCGGTGCTGCCACGACCTATGAGCAGTGGCTGAACCACGATATGGAGGGCCTGGGCCTGCCGGAATCATCCATTTATGCACAGGCACCCAATGTAACAGTAGTTCCGCTGGATACAGACCAGGAATGTGCCCAGGCGATCGCTGCCGGACGTGAGGATTTCGTTGGCTATGTTACATCCGAAACGGTTGTGGATGCCAACATCGCGGCGGGCTTCCCGGTGGTGAAACTTGGCGAGCCTGTTTACTCAGAGGACCTGGCGGCTGCCTTCGACAAGTCATCTTCCCTGCCGACAGATACTCTTCGCGCCGAAGTGGATAATCTATTCAATGCCATGCATAGCGATGGCCGCCTGAGCCAGTTATCCACCCAGTGGTTTGGCGTTGACCTGACCCAGGCTCCTAATTAATTTGCCTTCCAAAAAGCATGGAAGCGGCCCCATCCGCTTCCATGCTTTTTCCTATTCATCAGAGAGCAGGCTGCATTATGGCTGAATCTACCATCGCCCGCGACACCGCTGAACAAGTAGCAAAAGGCAATATCCTTTATGAGGCGCAGCAGCGCCAGCTTCGCCACTTTCGCGCCAATGTGATGCTGTCCTGGGGGATCCTCCTGCTGATCCTGCTTTATCTGTTCAGCGGGCAAAACTTCCTTGGCATCAGGACGATCCAGCTCGATTACGAATTCATGCGAGATAACATGGGGTTCATTGCGAGAGGCATCAATGAAACCCTGATCGTTTCGGTTCTATCCATCATTTTGGCGATGATCCTCGCCCTACTCGCTGCTCTCGGTAGACTCTCGACCATCCCACCCATTTATGCACTGAGCACGTTCTATGTTTCGCTCATCCGCGGAACACCGTTATATCTTCAAATCTTTTTCTTCTTCCTTGCTCTCCCACAACTTGGGATCATCCTGACCGGTCTTTGGGCAGGCGTGCTGGCTCTCGGACTAAATTACGGAGCCTATATGAGCGAGATCTTCCGGGCTGCCCTGGGGTCCGTTGGAAAGGGCCAGCGGGAGGCGGCGATCGCCCTGGGTATGACCCCGCGCCAGACCATGCAGAGGATCGTCCTGCCGCAGGCATTGCGTTTTGCCATCCCACCCATTGGCAACGACTTCATCGCCATGA
>DATAKV010000452.1:0-6583 GCA_036261375.1 Anaerolineales bacterium | reverse complement strand
AGAAGGACATCATGAAGTGGGTGCGTTCGGCAAAGGTCCAGGAAAAGATCGATAAACTTCTATACGTGATGGAATATGGATTGCGCAAAACGGAATCCCAATTTGTAAAGAGCCCTTAATGGAAGCAGGCCAAAATGAAATACAACCTTACCGATAGAACAATCATAATTACGGGTGCAAACTCGGGCATCGGCAAAGCCGCGTCCATTCAATTGGCTGGGATGGGTGCGCACGTTGTGATGATGTGCCGCAACAGGGAACGCGGCGAGAAGGCGCTGCAGGAGGTCCGCACGGCCTCGGGCAGCGACCGCATTGAATTGATCCTGGTCGACATGGCCTCCCAGCAGTCGGTCCGCGAGGCTGTCGCCGAATTCCTGGGCCGCCATTCGCAGCTGGATGTGCTTATCCACAATGCCGCAAATTTCGATCACCGTCAGAAGACTCCCGTGGTGACGCCTGATGGCCTAGAGAACGTCTTTGCCACCAACCACGTCAACATCGTTTTGATGACAGACTTGCTTCTCGATACGCTCAAAAAGAGTACACCAAGCCGCATCATCACCGTCGCCAGCAAAGGGCTGGTGACCTATCCTTTCCTCGACATCGAGTTCGATAACCTGAACGGCGAGAAGAAGTTCAGCATGCAGCATGCCTATTACCAGGCCAAGCAGGCGCAGGTCATGTTCACCTTTGATCTGGCCGAGCGCTTGAAAGGCAGCGGAGTGACTGTTAACTGTGTGCGCGTCGGCAACGTTGCCATCCCTGATACACGCCTCGACCACCTGCCCTCCTGGCTGGTGAAGATCTACCATGCCAAGCGCAAATTCGCCATGACACCTGAAAAGATGGCGGAGACATACGTTTGGCTGGCTGCGGACCCGGCCATGGAAAATGTCACCGGCGGCTACTGGGATGCGCCCAGCGTGCCTGTCAAAGCCAACAAAAATGCCTACAATCTTGAAACTCGCAGGCAGTTATGGGAAGTCAGCAGGAAACTCGCCAATCTTAACCATTAAGTGTTTTGTCTTATGAGTGGAAAAAATATCATGAACAACGAGAATACTTCATTCGCCCAGCGCAGCCGGAAGAAGATCCATTTCGATCACAAGGACATGGATTATTACCTGTCCTGGATCCTGGGCCGCGAGATCTATGATGGCAGTGACCGCCAGGAGAGCCTGGCCGCTGCACGGCGGATCACCAACGCGGATGCCGAAAGCTGGCACCGCGAGTGGAGCGCCCTGGCAAGGCAGGTGCAGGAACAGGCAGAGCATGCCCTTCAGCGCGGGGAACGCGAGAATGCCCGCAATCTGTTCCTGCGCGCCAGCACCTATCACCGCGCCCCTCTTTTCATCATGGGTCAAAAACAACCTGAGTTTTACCGGAACTGGCAGAACATGCAGGACTGTTTCCGCAAGGCGGCGGGGCTCTTCCGCCCGGTCATCGAGCCTATCGAAGTGCCATTCGGCGAGCACACGCTGCCCGGTTATTTCTGGAAGGTGGACGAAAGCGATACCCCGCGCCCAACCCTGGTGGTCGTGGGAGGCGTGGAAACGTGGGCGGAGGACTGTTACTTTTTCATCGGGCAATCAGGAGCCGAGCGCGGCTACAACGTGATTACAGCCGATCTGGCAGGCCAGGGTATGAACCCGGATAAGGGTCTGCACTTCGGCGCGCGCATGGAAGTTACAGCGAAGGCGCTGGTGGATTACGCCCTCAACCGTCCTGAAGTGGACCCGGAGCGGCTTGCCCTCTATGGCTTTAGCTGGGGCGGACACATCGCCTTCAAGGCGGCGCGCTTCGACCCGCGCATCAAAGCCATGATCGCCAACCCGCCCATGCCGGATGTCTTTCGCTCGGTCCTGGCCCAGCAGAAGGGCCACAACCGCCACGATCCCATCAGCCGCACAGCCTTCGACCAGATCGTCTGGCGCTTTGGCTTAAAGATCAGCTTCAATCCCAGGGACATCGCTGCCCGCTTCGCCAAAGCCTGGGATTACCTGACCCATGGCAGGGTGGATGTGAAGCAGATCCACTGCCCGGCGCTGCTGCTGGCAGGCGAGGGCGAGGCTGAAGTAACCTTGAAAATCGTCCGTGAGTGTTATGAGCAGCTACCCAACCCGCGCAAGAAGCTGGTCATCTTCACCCGTGAGCAGGGCGGCGAGGCCCATTGCCAGGTCGACAACCTTGCCCTTCCCAACCAGACCCTCTTCGACTGGCTGGATGAAATCTTCGAACCTGAGCGCGTGGCAGTAGCCGCACGAGCCTAGTGAAAGGATAACACGATGACTTTATACCTGCGCCTTGCCTGGCGTAATATCTGGCGGCACCGCCGCCGTACCGTCATCATCGTCCTGGCGATGGGACTGTCCCTCGCCATGATGATGTTCTATGACGGGTTGATCGACGGCTTCAACCAGGCGATTGCCGGGAATGCGGTGCGCGTTCTGGGCGGCAACGTCCAGGTCCATGCCGATGGATACCGTGCAAAAGTGGACAGCAACCCGCTTCTCCCCCTGGAGGACGACGCCGCGGTCGTCCAGGCCGCGCTATCCAATCCGGACGTGCTCGCCGCGGCGCGGCGCATCCAGACCGGCGGGCTGATCAGCAACCGTGAGGGAGCCTTCCCTCTCAGCATTATTGGCATCGATCCCGAAGCGGAGGCGCCCGTCAGCCTGATCGCCGAGCATATCGTGGATGGACGTTATGTGGAAGCCACCGATGAGGACACAGTCCTGATCGGCAAAGGGCTGGCGGATGCGCTGTCCATCGAAGTCGGTGACCGTGTCACGATGGTTGGCAGCGATATCAACAAGCAGAATCGCCAGCGCACAATGACCGTGATCGGTATTTATGACATTGGCATCCCATCGATGGAAAAAGGCAGCGCCTACATCTCCCTGACTGAGGCTCAGAGCCTGTTCGGCCTGCGCGGCCAGTCTACCGAGGTGCAGATTACGCTCGATACGGTTGGCAGGGAAGCCGCGGTTGTCGCCGCTCTCTCCCCCGCCCTACCCGGCTATGAAGTGGAGTCCTGGGAACAGACCTATCCCGAGCTCGGCAGCGCGATCAACTCCAAGAGCGCGGTCATGGACATCTTCAGCGTCATCATCGTGATGATCGCCGGCATCGGCATCCTGAATCTGCTCCTGATGGCCATCTACGAGCGGACGCGCGAGATCGGCCTGCTCGGGGCCATGGGTCTTAAGCCGCGCCAGATCGCCACCACCTTTATCCTCGAAGGCACACTAATCGGCATCGTTGGCGCACTTGCAGGCATCGGCATGGGACTGATGCTCAACCTGGGCCTGGGCCAGGTCGGCATGGATTACAGCCAGTACGCCGGCATTACGGAATACATGGCCTTGATCAGCGGGAAGGTATATCCGACCCTGGGAACCAGCAAGCTGGCCACCCGGGCAACCGTGGTCGTCGTCATCGCTGCCCTGGCCGCCCTGATCCCGGCCCTGATCGCCGCACGCCGCGAGCCTTCTGAGGCGCTGCATCATGTCTAGAATGGAGAATTTGGACGCCATCCGAATGAGCACAAGGATGCTTCTGATCTTCGGCGCGTTTGCCGGTCCACTGTTCACTCTCATATGGCTTGTATCAGGAAGCATGCGAGCCAACTATGATCCCATGTTGCACCCAATAAGCGCGCTATCCCTAGGCGATTCTGGCTGGACACAAATTGCCAACTTCATTTTCACGGGAGTACTCACTCTTGTTCTTGCCTTTGGTCTGCAAAGATTGCAGCAGGTACGGGATGTGCCAGCCTGGATGCCCGTGTTGATTTCCATCGTTGGGATTGGTTTTCTTGGCACCGGCTTCTTTGTCACCGATCCAATCAACGGTTATCCTCCCGGCACGCCCCTTATAGTCGTGCCTCCCACTCTAACCGGGTTTCTTCACGTGGTCTTTGCATCCTTTGTTTTTGCGCTGCCCGTTGCTTGTTTTGTATTCGCGCGACTTTTTGCCAGAGAAGGGGAACGCCATTGGGCGGTCTATTCCTGGATCACTGCCATTGCTTTTATATTGATTTATCTCATCGCGATGGCAGGTTTCCTTCAGGTGGATGGATTGCCTGCTTACGCAGGCTTCTTCCAGCGTGTCTCTATGATGATTGGTTTAACCTGGATGGCACTTCTTCCCATTTATCTGCTGAAATCAGCCTCTGTAATCCGAGAAACAGGCAGACTCTAAAAGGTATTTCAATGACACAACTCTTCAAACTGGCGTATCGCAATCTCTGGCGCAACAAGACCCGCTCCCTGCTCTCGGCGCTTGCCGTAGGGATCGGCATGGCCCTGCTGCTGCTCATGGCCTCCGTGCTGGAAGGCGAAATGCGCGGCGCTCTCGACAACACGATCCGCCTGCAGAGCGGACACCTGCAGATCCGGCCTGCCTCGTATGAGGAGGGCAAGCTCAGCCTCAAGTGGGAGGACCTGATTGCCAATCCCGACCAGGTGGTCGAACGACTCTCGGCACTGCCGCAGGTGACTGTTGCCACGCCGCGCCTGATCGCCAGCACCATCATGACGATTGGCGACGAATCTAAAAGTGCCCAGATCCTCGGCATCGATCCGGACTCGGCTGCCAACCAGCCGTTCCGTGATGGGATGCTTTCCGGTGAATTCCTCCAGGCGGATGACCGGGAAGGCATTCTGGTTGGGAACCTGCTCGCCGAAAAGCTGGGTCTGGAAGTGGGTGAGCACGTCAACCTGCTGGTCACTACCTCCAATGGAGATGTGAGCGAGCAATTGTTCACCGTCCGCGGTGTCTTTACCACGCGGACTCCCGGCTTCGACGAAGGCACGATCTTCATGCCGATCGCCAAGGCCCAGACCATCACAACGACGGAGAACCATGCCAGCACGATTTTTGTGCTGCTGCAGGACCGCGAGCAGGCTGAACCCGTAGAGCTGGCGCTGCAATCGAACATCTACCAGATCCTTACCTGGCGTGAGCAGAACCAGTTCGTCGTCCAGTTCGAGGATTATGCTGGCGTGTTCCTGATCTTCCTGTATTTGATCGTCCTGGGCATCACGGCTACGGTGGTCACGAACACGCTGGTCATGGCCGTCTTCGAGCGGACGCGCGAGATCGGAATCCTGGCCGCCATCGGCATGAAGGGCCGCGGCATCATGGCCCAGTTCCTGGCCGAAGCCGCGCTGCTGGCCACCGGCGGCGTGATCGGCGGCATGATCATTGGCGGGGCGATGGTCGCCTACTTTAATGTCAACGGTTTTTATATTGGAAATATGGGCATCACGGGTGTGCTCTTCGAAGAGCGCATCTATGCCTATCTCACACTGAACAATGCCATTACCCTGGCGATCGTTACCTATATCATTACCCTTGTTGCTTCGCTCTATCCCGCCCGGCTGGCCGCGCGCATGGAACCCGTCGAAGCACTACATGGATTTGGAGGCTGAAATGGAAGTCACAAAAGTTAGCAACGCCACACGCGTGTTCAAGATCGGCGAAGTGGAGACCCGGGCCCTGCGCGGCGTCGATCTTTCGATCGAGAACGGTGAGTTCACCGCCCTGGTCGGGCCGTCAGGGTCCGGCAAGACCACCCTGCTGCAGCTCATCGGCCTGCTGGACCAGCCAACCAGCGGCAGCGTGTCCATCAACGGGCAGGATGCCACCCACCTCAACCGCAACCAGCGCGCCGACCTGCGCAAGGATGCTATCGGCTTCGTATTCCAGTTCTTCGCACTCATCCCTACTCTAACGGCCTACGAAAACATCGAGATGCCGCTCCTGTTGAACGGAACCAAAGCCGCAGACCGAAAAAAGCGTGTCAACGAGATGCTGGAGGCGGTCGGTCTGACCGATCGCGCCCACCACCGTCCCGATCAGCTCTCCGGCGGACAGCAGCAGCGCGTCGCCGTCGCCCGGGCCCTGGCCACCAATCCTAAGCTGATCTTGGCTGACGAGCCCACCGCCAACCTCGACACCGAAAATGGCAAACAGGTCATGGATATCATGGCAAAGCTCAACAAGGAAACGGGTGTCACATTCGTGTTCGCCACGCATGACCCGCGCGTCATTGGCTATGCCCAGCGCGTCGTTACATTGCAGGATGGCCTGATCACCGAGGACAGCAAGACCAACGGAAAGTCATAGAGCAGGAAAGTCAAAGAGCAAGAATGAAGAATTCAAAGATCTCTAGCATTACACTGACACGCAACCGTATGTCTGCAAAAACCATCTCGATACTGGCAGCAGCACTATTTCTATCTGCCTGCACCGCCACGACTCAAACCACGCCCATCCCCACGGTAGTGCTGGATGGCGGCAATCCAACAACCAGCACACAGACCGGCAGCGAAGGGTCCGTTTCTGCATCGGCCGTGATTGTCCCGGTGCAGGATGCGCAGCTTGGCTTCCCTGCGGTCGGGAAGATCGTATCTGTGAATGTCAAAGAAGGTGACAGGGTCACTGCCGGACAAGTCCTTATCACCCTTGACACAACGATCCTGGAAGCACGCGTCCGGGAGGCAGAAGCAAACCTGCTGGCGGCCGAGGTCCAGCTCAAATACAACCGGCGGCTGGGCCTGGATGAAGTGCATATCGA
>DATAKV010000723.1:0-4360 GCA_036261375.1 Anaerolineales bacterium | reverse complement strand
CCGGATCGACCAGACTTCCTGCTTCCCGGTCAGGTCACCGATGGTGAGCAGCGAAAATGAGGCCGGCTGCTCCGTCTCCCAGATGGCTTCGATCGCGGCGAGCTTCATTGGCTGGTACAGTCGCAGCTCCTGGCCCTGTTCATGACCGGTCATCAACAGAATGAACGAAGCGATCAGCCCGGCGATGGCACCCAGCCGGAAGGATGGCTTGAAAACGTCCAGTTCACGTTTCTGGATGATGTACCAGGAACTGACACCCAGTATGAAGAAGGCAGACGTGGCGAATCCGGCCGCGATGGCATGGCGGAACAGCAGCCAGCCTTTAGGGTTGGTGAGCAGGGCCAGGATATCCACCAGCTGGGCGTTACCGGTGGCGGGATTAATGATGTATCCCACCGGGTGATGCATCCAGCCGCTGGCCAGCAGGATCCAGATTGCAGAGAGCAGGCCGCCGACTGCCGCCATCCAGATGGAGAACAGGTGGACGCGCTTGGAGACATGCCCTTCGCCAAAGATCCAGATGCCGATAAAGACCGACTCCAGGAAGAAGGCAGCCATGGTTTCGATAGCCAGCAGTACGCCGAATACATCCCCAACGAAGCGGGAATACTCCGACCAGTTCATGCCAAACTGGAACTCCTGGACCAGGCCCGTTACAACACCCATGCCAAAGTTGACCAGGAACAGCTTGCCCCAGAATTTTGCCATGCGGCGATAGCGCTCTTCGCCGCTGCGGTAGTACAGGGTCTGGAAAATGGCAACGAACCAGACCAATCCGAGGGTGAGGGGGACGAACAGGAAGTGAAATGCGGTTGTGACCCCAAATTGAATACGAGAGAGTGTGACGATTTCCATGTAGAATCTCCAATAAATCAAATACAGGTAAAGTCCGAATTGTGAAACATGCCACAAGCAAGCTTAATATACTAATTAAGGTCTTATTTGTGGTTAATTTCACATAAGAACTGTTCTGAAAAATAGACATTTCGCTAATGAAACCATGGGAAATAAAAACTCACCCCCAGGCGGGAGTGAGTGTTGTAGCAGTTTTCTTTCGAATTAGTAGACGAGCGTTTTCTTATCCGTCGTAATTCGTTTGCGGAACATATAGTAAGTCCAGCCCTGGTAGGCCAGTACGATCGGGACGAAGATCACCGCCACAATGGACATGACCGTTAGCGTGTACTGGGAGGAGGATGCGTTGTAGATCGTCAGGGACCACTCTGGATTGAGGCTGGAAACCATCACCCGCGGGAACATCAGGGTGAAGAAGGCCACCTGGGTCAGCACGATGTGCAGGGAGACACTGATGAACGCCCAGCCTTCCATCTTACGATTGATGAAATAAATGGCCGAGAGCAGGGCGACGACCGAGACGATGGGGGTGATGCCCGGGTTGACGCCGATCTTGGTCAGGACGTCGGTGTAGATATAGGTGCTGATGGCCAGCAGGATGACCATGACTGCCGCAAAGATGTACAGCTTCTTGGACAATTCCCGGGCGCGCTCACGCAGCTCACCATCGAGCTTCAAAGACAGGAAATTGGCGCCGTGCAGCAGGAAAACAGCCACGGTCGTCAAGCCGCCGATCAGGCCGAAGGGGTTGAGCAGGCCGAGGGTGGTCACGATGCCATTCGGGCTGACGTAGTTCATGCTGGCATCGATCGGCACGCCCTTGGCCAGGTTGGCAAAGGCCGTCCCGAGCAGGAGGGATGCGATGAAGGAGCCGATAGCGATCATCCAGTCGAAGCGGCTGCGCCAGGCGGGATTGGAGTCTTTAGAACGGTATTCAAAGGAAATGCCTCGGATGATCAAGCCCACCAGGAGCAGGAAAAGGGGCAGATAGAAGCCGCTGAACATGGTCGCATACCAATGCGGGAAGGCCGCAAAGGTCGCGCCGCCGGCCGTCAGGAGCCAGACCTCGTTGCCGTCCCAGACCGAGCCGATCGTATTGATGATGGCGCGGCGTTCCTCATCCTTTTTGCCAAGGAAGGGCAGCAGCATCCCAACGCCGAAGTCGAAGCCTTCGAGGAAATAGAAACCGATCCACAGGATGGCGATCAGGATAAACCAGAGAGTTTGCAGAAATTCGTATGACATGTCAGGCCTCTTCTTTTAGTCTTGCGCGCCGATGGGTAAGGTCTCACGCAGGCCGCCCTGGGGTTCCACATCCACCGATTCATGGCTGGCCGCATCCGGTCCGGCGATGGCATATTTTTTCATCAAGTAGAACATGGCCACGCCCAGGGAGCCATACACGACCGCGTAGCCGATCAGCGAGATCAACAGGTCGAGCGTGGTGAGGTTGGGCGAAACGGCCTGCTGGACCGTGAGCAGGCCCTGGACGATCCAGGGCTGGCGGCCCATCTCGGTCAGGATCCAGCCGCTGGAGTTACCAATATAGGGCAGGACCAGAACCCACGGCACCCACTTCATCCATTTTGCGTTTTCATAGTTTTTGCGGGTGGAGAACAGGAACCAGGCAGATAGCGCCATCATCATCAGACCGACAGTCATCATGAAGCGGAAGGTCCAGTAGGTAACCACCATCAGCGGGACGTAATCGCCAGGCCCATATTGCTGCGTGTACCGGAACTGAAGATCGTTCACGCCTGTAACCTGGCATGAAAAGTCATTGCAGGCCAAAAAACTTAATAGATAAGGTACCCGGATTGACCAGACTTCGCGTTTCCCTGACAAATCGCCAATCGTCAGGATGGAAAAGGAAGCCGGTTTTTCCGACCACCAGTGTGCTTCAATGGCCGCGAACTTCATCGGCTGGGTCTCGAACATATATTGCCCGTTCGTGTGACCGCCCAGGAAGACCAGCGTGCTGGCAACCAGGCCGACCAGGGCCGCGATCTGGAAGGAGCGCTTGAACAGGTCCACGTAGTTCTTGCGGATGAGATGATAGGCGCTCACGCCCAGGATCAGGAAGGCAGCTGTGGCAAGCCCGGCGGAGATCGTGTGCCAGAAGAACAGCCAGCCTTTCGGGTTGCTGATCAGTGCGAAAAAATCCACCAGTTCGGCACGGCCGTTGACTTCGTTGATGACATAACCGACCGGGTGCTGCATCCAGCCGTTGGCCAGCAGGATCCAGAGCGCCGACAGGTTCGAGGCGATCGCCACCAGCCAGATCGAGGCCAGGTGCACTTTCTCTGGTACGCGCCCTTCACCAAACACCCAGACGCCGAGGAAGGTAGATTCCAAGAAGAAAGCCATCAGGGCTTCGATGGCCAGCGGCGCACCAAAGATATCGCCTACATAGCGTGAATATTCCGACCAGTTCATTCCGAACTGGAATTCCTGGACGATGCCCGTGACAACGCCGATGGCGAAGTTGATCAGGAACAGCTTGCCCCAGAACTTGGCCAGCATGCGCCAGGATTCATCCCGTGTCTGGTAGTATCGGGTCTGAAAATAGGCCACAAACCACCCCAGTCCCAGCGTGAGCGGGACGAACAGAAAGTGGTACACAGTCGTCAGACCGAACTGCCATCTTGAAAGTGTGATTGGGTCCATAGACTCTCCTTAAAAAAGTTTCACGCGCCCTCCGGGCGTGCTACGTTTTACACCAGGCTTGGTATGACCATTGGAATGCCAAGCGACTCCTTGACCAGATCTTCGAATGTAATGGATGCCATCTCGCGCAGCATCGCCACCTGGACGCGTCCCCACTTCGGGCGGACGGGGCAGTTGACCTGGAAGGGGCAGTCGTCCTCGCCCTTGACCTGCAGGCACTGCGAGAGCAGGATCGGCCCCTCGAATGCTTCCACAATATCTTTCAGCGTGATCTGGGAGGGGGGGCGGGGCAGCATCAGTCCGCCGTCCCGGCCAGGGAAGGTGTTGACGAGTCCTGCGCGGGCGAGCTGCGCGACGATCCGGCTCATAAACGCCTTCGGGACCAGCATTTCCTGCTGGATCTCCGCCGTGGAACGTTTTGCGCCATGGCCCTGTCTGGCGAGCGCCAGCACCACACGGACGGCATAATCGGTTTGGCGGTTGATCTTAAGCATAGGATGGTTCCTGTAAATCCATTACACTTTAGGTAAACGTTGACTCTTATTGTAAGCATTCTGATTTTACCGTAATGTGCAATTTATCACAAGCTGAATGTGATAAATGTAACAAAGAGTACCAACTTCTTTTAGCTTTATTTCCTTCTTCCAAACCACATCAGGAATTTGGAAAGCGAAGCAGTATAATCACTCAAAACGTATGCTGAGGTAATCAATGATCGATCCTGTAATTTTTACAATTCGAATCGGCAGCCTGGAATTCCCCCTGCGCTGGTATGGTGTGATCGTGATGATCGGCGTCATCGTGGGATCGCTGATCGTGGAGCGCGAACTCCGCCGGC
>DATAKV010000430.1:0-1783 GCA_036261375.1 Anaerolineales bacterium | reverse complement strand
CCATGTGATCAACGACGATTTCTTTATCGGGATGGGTGTGCTGCGCCAGGGATACCGGCTGGTGTATGCGCCGACAGCTCACTCCGTGGAGCGCAGCTCCCTGACCGAAAAGGATGAAGCCATGCGGCGCTCACGCATTGTGGCTGGCCGCTACCAGGCCATGTTGATGGCAGGCAACCTCCTGCCCTGGCGCAGTCCGCTGGTGGTCTGGCAGATCGTCTCACACAAGTTCATGCGGCCGCTCGTCCCGCTGGTGATGATCCTCGCGTTTCTGGTCACCCTGGCGGCCTGTGTCTGGCCTGTCCCCGCTGAGGATGCCGGTGGGCTGGGTTGGCTGTATCTGGTCACACCCTATAACTTTATATTTCTCGCCGGCCAGCTGCTTCTGGCCCTGCTGGCTTTGTTTGGCAGCTCGCTCAAGGAATGGGGAATGCTCGGGAAACTGCTCTACATCCCGACCTTCCTGGTCAACAGCAACATGGCTGCCATCTCCGGGCTGTATTCCTTTTTTACCGGCAGACAGACTGCCCTGTGGAAACGGGCACGACGCAGGGGAGAGTCTGTATAGCGGATTTTATTGATAAAGCAGAAAGCCATATTTTTCGAGTGAAATGGAGGTCCTATGAATAAAATGATTCGATCGAGTTTCTTTGCAATGGTGCTCGCAAGTCTCCTGAGCAGCCTTGTCTTTACGGTGGGAGGCGCTGCGCCTCTTTCCCAGACCGCTGCGGGGAATGATGCTGTCATTCGCTTTGACATGCTGGGTGAGACGGATACCCTTTTACGCGGTCCGTATGGGACCAAGAACATCCGCTTCGGTCTCCCGGCCAATTGGGCATTCGAAGAGGGAGCGACCCTGCAGCTGATCATGACCGCCAACCTGATCACCGATGCCACCCAGACCGTGGCGGAGGGCCAGTTCATCGGTGCAACGCTCAACGTCAGCTTCGACAACGAGTCGGTGGCAACCGTGCCGATCCTGGCGGGCTCGAATGTGGCCTACGATATCCCGATCCCGTCCACAGCCCTGGACTCGCCGCTCAGCGATGGTCGCCATGAGCTGGAACTCTTCCTGGATGCCGGGAACGATTGTACGACTACGGAAACAAACCGACAGACGTCTGTAGTCATCTCCTCTTCCTCGCATTTCACCATCCCCTTTGCAGAGCAGGAGCCGGTCATCGACCTGACCATGCTGCCGCGCCCGATCTTCCAGCGCGATTCGATCTTCCCGGTGGATGTGTCCCTGGTCGTCCCGGATTCCCCGACTGCCGGAGAAATGCAGGCCGCTCTCACGGTGGCATCCAGTTTTGGCCGGATGAGCGGCGGCGAGATGGGTGTGAACCTGGTGACAATGAGTGACCTGACTCCCCAGATGCGTACCGACTCCCAGCTGATCTTCGTCGGCAAATCCTCAAACCTGTCATTGCTGCAGGGAGCCGCCCTGCCGTCACCGCTGCAAGGCAATATCTTTGCCGCACCGGGCATGCAGGATGACGACGGTGTCCTGCAGATGGCCATTTCTCCATGGAATACCGGACGCGCCGTCCTGGTGGTGGGCGGAAATAGCGATCTTGGCGTGATCAAGGCCGCCCAGGCCCTCAGCAATGAGAACATCCAGACCGTGGGTGACCGCAGCCTGGCGCTGATCGCCAATGTCCTGCCGCCGACGACGAGCCGCCCGAACACCTCCATCCCGCAGGAAATGCGGACGTTCACCGACCTGGGCTATGGTATCCTGACCATGAACGGCGTCGGACGCTCTGAGCAAATCGTCCGCTTC
>DATAKV010000720.1:0-3269 GCA_036261375.1 Anaerolineales bacterium | reverse complement strand
GCAGAAAGGATCAGGTCGAGCAGGCGGTCGCGGTCGGTCTCGGAAAAGAGGGTTTCCGTGACGCTGAACAACGGCCGCAGGGCTTGCATACGAGCCGTCTCGCGTTTGCGCTGATTGTCGGTCAATACCTGTCGCACCGTGGACAGCAATTCCTCACTGCGCTCGAATGGCTTGAGCAGAAGCCCATCCACGCCCTGGCGCAGGGCACGGATGGCAGTTTCGACGGTGCCGAACCCCGTCATCACTAACACAGCAATATCGGGCTGGACCATCTGGGCGCGTGAGATCACGTCGAAGCCGTCCACCTCCGGCATACGGATATCGACGACCAGCAGGTCGACGCGATGGTTCTGGAGATGTTCGATAGCGGCCCGCGGATCGGTCAACGCCACGACGTCATAGCCCGCCCGGCTCAGGACCCGCTTGCATAGCGCGGCAATCCCCGGTTCATCATCGACAACGAGAGTGGAGACAGTTTCCATAATTCCTTAGAGTGGCAACCAGACAGTGAATTTAGAACCCTTGCCCGGCTGGCTTTCGACATCGATCTGCCCCCCGTGGTCAGTGACAATGCCATACGTGACAGAGAGGCCCAGGCCGGTCCCGCCACGGTTGCCCTTGGTTGTGTAGAAGGGCTCAAAGATGCGCGCCTGATCTGCCGGGGAGATGCCAATGCCGGTGTCCATAACCGTGACCACCACCCAGTCACGATTGTTGCGGGCGACCGTTTCCGTCAGAATCTTCATCTCACCGCCGTTCGGCATCGCCTGCAGCGCGTTATGGACGAGGTTCAACAGGACCTGTTTCATCTGGTTGGCGTCGACCAGCACCCAGGGAAGGTTAACCTCCAGATCGATGTTCAGGGTCACCCCGCCGCTGTGGATCAGATGCTTGCTCAGGGCGACGACATCCTCAACGATCTCATTGAGCGAGGTCCGGGCACGCGTACTTTCGCTCTGGCGAGCAAAGTCGAGCAGGCGGCGGACCACAGAGCGTGCCCGCAGCGCCTCGCGCAGAACGATTTCAATATCCTTGTGCATCTCGCTCTCTGCGGGAATCTCATCCAGTGCCAGTTCGGCGAACCCGGTCACCGAAGTCAGCGGGTTGTTCAGCTCGTGAGCTATGCCTGCCGCCATCTCGCCGACCGCGGCCAGCTTGGCAGCCTGGATCAACTGGTTCTCGGCCGAGCGCTGTGCTTCCATGCGAGAGCGTAATTCTACCTGGGCGGAACGAAGCTGGGTAATCATGACCTGAAGGCGCTGGTACTGGTCCGCGCTGGTGATCACACTGGCCAGAATCCCTGCAAGCGATTCGAGCGCCATAAAATCATTGTGGGTAAAGGCGTTGCGTGAGCTGCTTTCCACATCGATAATTCCCAGAATTTTGACCCCCTCCCGGATGACCACGCACATCTCCGAGCCAGCCTGCCAGCCTTTGATGGACCGGTAGCGGGCATCCTGCATCACATCGTTGACAACAACACTTTCCCCGGTTTTGAATACATGACCGGTGATCCCGCCGCTGACCGGATATTCGAATGAGCGCATGGCACGCTTGACAACGCTCTGACTGGTCCCGCCGAAGCCGCCGATGGTCAGGTTGCCTTTCTCGTCGGCGATGAAGACAGCGGCCAGCTCATAGGTAAAGTAGCGGGCCAGCAGCTCGGCTGTGATTTCGGCCACAGCCCGCGGGTCGGTCAAACCGATCACCTGCTGAACGACTTCATGGATCAGGCCCAGGTTGCGGGCGCGGCCCTCGGCCTCTTCCCGCAGGCGGGTGTAGTCGGCAATGCTGGCCAGGTGGCTGGCGATCACAGTCAACAGGCTTTCATCGTAAAGAGTGAAGGCGTTTGCGCGCAGACTTTCGATGCACAGCACGCCGATGGTCAGGCCTCGGAAGCGCAATGGAATATACAGGCCAGATAAAGCCCTGTCATACAGGGGCAGGCTTTCATCCGTAGAACTCTCTCCCAATCGAACTTTCTGGCCGCGTTTCAGCAGTGCAGTGATCCGGTGTTCATCCGCGTTTTGGACGGTGGAAACCATGTCTCCTTCGCTGCTGCGATACTCACTTAATAACCGGTTATCAGACGATAGCAGGTAGAGCACAATCAGTTCAGTTTTCAGGGCGCGGGAGAGCAGAGCAAACATACGCCGGGCGATCTGCTCGAGGTTTCGCCCGGTGGAAACAGTCAGAGCAAAGTCATTCAAGAGTCCGAGGCGGCGCAGATGCTCGGCCATTTCCGCAAAGGTAATAATGGTCTCCACCGAAGGTGAAACCTGAGTGGCCAGCTCGATCAGTCGCTTC
Organism: Anaerolineales bacterium; assembly: GCA_036261375.1. Classification (GTDB taxonomy): domain Bacteria; phylum Chloroflexota; class Anaerolineae; order Anaerolineales; family Villigracilaceae; genus Defluviilinea. The sequence goes on along the minus strand of DATAKV010000720.1, from coordinate 962 downwards.
CACTCATCACGCTTGAACTCTGTTGCGCGCCAGAGGACCAGAGCTCCAATAAGGCGCTGTCCGATCACCAGGGGAACACATGCCCACAGGCGGGTGGTTGATTTCAACCCTCGATGAGGGATCTCCGACCACAATTCACTTTGACGGTTGATCACGATGGGTGATAGATTGACGCCTACCCGGCGCAGCAGGGAATTTCCTTCGATGGAGATCACCAGGTCGGCGCAGGAGGGTGCATTCCATTGGGCCCGGACCTCGAGCGACTCCCCGCGCCGTATGGCAAGCCAGGCTCCCTGTACCGAGACGAGCCGGATAAACGACGCCAGAGCGCGGTCCAGCGCACGGGGGAGATCATAAGGATTTTCCGAATCCAGATCAGGCACGAGCAGAGAGGCGGCTACAGAAGACGAGGCCGAGAGATCCGGCGCCTGCTCCTCCTTCTTCATCCCGGAAACGACCAGCCTCCACATTCGCTGTGAATCGCTTGACATTTGATCCGCACCCGCGACGACCACTCTCGACACGCCCGCGAGTGGAAAGGCATACAGCCTGCCGGTATCCAGGGAGCTGGCCTGGGGCAGGGAAACAGACCGGCTCTGACCGCCGCTTAACGCGCCACAAAGCCACGAATCCACCTCGATCTTGCCGAGGAATTTCATCAAGCCTGGCTGCATTTTCTTCCCGAGATGATAATGCGATAACACCCGCCACTTGCCTGCCTCGCGTTCGACAAGAGCAGACCAGGCGACACCGGTTAATTGGCTGGCTTCCTTAAGCTGGGTATCGATACTTGGTTGGGATGGCATTCTGTATTAATTATACAGCAGAGGCATAATCTGTACGGAGAGCCGCCAGCCGCCTGGTGGCCAGATGGTAAAATGACCGCATGACTGACTTAATCGTAATCGGCGGCGGGCTGGCCGGCAGTGAAGCCGCCTGGCAGGCTGCCCAACGGGGACTGC
>DATAKV010000415.1:0-5677 GCA_036261375.1 Anaerolineales bacterium | reverse complement strand
TGACCAGATCACCGGTGGGGCTGGCGATCACATTTGCTGTTACCGTGTAAACGATCGTGCCGCCCACAGGGAGATTGACCACATCGCTGAAATTGGAAGACGAGCTTGCCGCAGGCGTACAACCGGACGCTCCATTCGTCTGGCTCGTGCATACCCATGCCCAGGTGGAGATATTCGCCGGCCGGGCATCCGCCACTGTGGCGCCATTTGCTGTCACACCGCTCAGGTTCGTGACGGTAACGGTATACGTGACTATACTGCCGGCAAGATAACTTGTTTGTCCATCTGTCTTATCGATGGAGAGATCGGCGCCCTGGACGGTCACCACATCTGTGGCTGAGTTATTAGCCTCATTCCCCTCGGGCATGATTCCATCCGGGTCTACAATCGCTGTATTGGACAGAGTACCAGCGGCCGATGGCGTCACCTGGAAGGTAAGACTGAACGAGGCCCCTGAGGCAAGTGTAACGATGCCATTTGCATCACAGGTTAAGGTTGTTCCACTGATGGCACAATCGATCGTTCCAACCGGCGCAGTCGCGCCCGGCGTCACGGTCACCGCGCTCTGTGGATAAAAGCCAGCCAGGCCGGGCAATGCATCGCCCAGGATGGTCTGTCCGCTGGCGAACACAGCGGGGCCGGCGCCGGCATTGGCAACCGTGATCGTCCAGTTAAATGGGGAATTCTGGGGTACGGTCCCGCCCACATTGTTGGTCTTGGTCACGGTCAGGTCGGGCATGGAGGCGGCGATGACTTCGATGTCCTCGCCGGTGCTCGAAGCGGAGTTATAACTGGTGCTGGTCGTGCCGTTTGACACCGTCCGCGTTGGGTCGCTGTAGGTGGCAGTTGCCGGATTTTGATAGACGCCTGGCTGGACCGATGCAGCGATATTCACAGTGAAGGTGATCTCGACTTCGCCACCGCCGGGGATATTAAAGGTTCCCCACAAGGGCGTGGAAGTGCCCGCTGTCGGGTTCACCGTCGAAACACGGTCCGCGCCGCCGCTGGTTACGACAGAAGTCGTCGAAGCATAGGTGAAGCCGGCGGGGAGAGTGTCCGAGATCGAGAAGCCCAGAGCCGTTCCCTGGTTGGCAGGGATCGAAACCACGATTGTATATTCTCCGGTGGTTCCGGATACGGTCTGCGTGACGAGCGGTGTACTGGTTGTTTTTACAACCGAGGGGACCGGGATGCATTCTGCGCCGGAAATGCCGGTGGTCACGCTCGAAGGCGTGACAGTAGCAATGATCCCCGGCGAACCGGGCTGTGCGCCATAGTTATCGTTGGCAATCGTGCTGATGCCATTTTGTCCAGGTGCAACAGAGAGCGAGCCGGTCTGGCTGCTGACGTAGATAACCCCGCCTCCGCCTCCGCCGCCCGGACCGTGCAAACCTGCGGGGGTCAACCAACCTGCATTGGCATTCCCACCATCGCCGCCCTGTGCGCTGATGCTTAATCCGGCAGGCAGGGGGCTATTTGCGGCCAGAAGCAGTACGCTGCCTCCTGCGCCGCCGCCGCCGCCGCTGTCGATACTGGGTTGTGCAAGGGCATTTGCGCCATCCACATTGACCGAGCCGTTACCGCTGATCGTACCGGCGCGAACCAGGACAATTCCGCCTCCCACAGCGCCGCTGCTCAGTTGAGGGTTATTATTATTGATCGTTCCCGCTCCCCCGCCACCGCCCATGGCCAGCCGGGCCGGGGCGGCCGCGAAGGCAGCACCGCCAAAGCCGCCGGTGTCCCGTGCGGTATCCCATGAAAATCCGCCTTTTCCACCGGCGCCACCATTTCCGCCGCCACCGCCGCCGGCATTCTCCTCATTGATCAGGGGATTCCCATCTGTACCGCCGCCGCCGGCATTTCCAGGTGCGCCTCGAGCAAAGCTGCCGTTCGGATAGCCTTCGACACCCAGGTCAATGACTGAGCCGTTATAGATAAAGCGGGGAGTTCCAGCAATACCCTCCCCTTTGGAGGCATTGACCGGGGTGGTCGATAACGTCACATAATCAGTAAATGCGCCAGGGCCTCCATCGTAGTCAACTCCGCCGCCGCCGCGGAATCCCAATCCACTCACATTGATTGTGTTTCCATTAAAGTTAAGGGTACCAGCCACATCGAGCGCTACCACTCCTCCAATACTGCCATTCCAGGCAGGGGCAGTGACCGTTCCGGCGACCGTCGCGCTGGAATACTGCGGGATGCGGATCACCTGGTAGCGCCTTTGCCCCTGGCTGCCTGCTCCCACAGGATAATCCTCATCGAAATAAGCGTTGACAAGACCCGAGCTGATCGCTACGCTGCCGCCGGCAACGGGGCCGCTGGCTACAACATATTCATATAAGCCTGCACTGAAATTGGAGGCCAGGTTCCCCGACGCGGGATCGCCTGCTGCTCCGTTCCCATATGCGTCCGTGTTCGTCGAGTTGATGTCAGCGCCCTGCATTTGGATGACCAGAAGCAAGTCCCCGGCTTGAATCGGGGTCGCAGCTCCGGAGGGACTTCCCACCGGCAGGGAGGTCGAGCCCGCCGATACGCTGGCGGTCCCGGGGTAATAGGTATTGACAATTCCACTGATGGAGGAAGCTGGGCCATCCTTGCCGGGTACTCCACAGATCAGTTTATCTGCGAACACTGGCGTAACCCTGGCAGGGCCAAAGGCGGAGAGAACAACAAAAACCATTGTGGCGATACGGATCCCGATTGACCAGGTTCGTATACGCAGGGAACGATGTGTGGCCATGTGCGTGTCCTTTCCAACACTATCATGAAGTTGTATACAGGCGACGAAGAACAAGAACCCCACTACAAGCGGTGGCAGAAATGTCCACCTTTCAATTATGAAAGGATTTTATTGTTCTAGACCTAAATTGTCAACGATTTTCAACAATTTGCTTATCGCTAGAGAGTCCTTTCATAATAAACATTGGATGGCCGCACCTTCTACATCAGCCAAAATAAAAAAGGCTGCTTCCTGAGAACCAGCCTTTTCGAAAAAGGATATTTTATTTTATGGGCCGTGTATCCACCAGTTTGGCACGGACTGCTACACGCTGAAGATAGGAGTCCAGATTTTCATCATACTGCTCACAGGTGATCAGGGTCAGGAACGCCTGATCCTCATGGCGGAACACGCTGACAGCGTCCGGATCGACAAGCTGGTTTGATTCGACCATGTAGATGTAACGGTATCCGGCAGTGTAGATATAAATGAATTCACCCACACCCAGGTGTTTCAATCTCGCGAAGGTTCCCGGATTGCCATCCGCATTGACGACATGCGCGGTGAGAACACTGTTTCCTTTCCGCGTAGGAAAGGCGGTTCCATTCAACCATCCCACCTGGTCCTGGAGCCAGGACACATCCCAGCCTCCCTTATTGATCCCGACTCCCGCGACAGTGGCACTTAATTTGATCACGGGGATCTCGATCCGAATGCTGGTCGACTGGTAGGAAGGTCGGGATCTCTTATCCAGAGCCGTAACCACGTTGGGAGAAAAACCGGTCACCGGGATGATGAACCCGCTTACACCCGGCGTGGTGGGATTTGGCTCATTCGGGCTGCCACCTCCATCGTCATCATCCCCGCCGCCGGAGGATCCATCGGTGACAATAAGCGTGTCACTCGTGGCGTTCTGGTTGGTCGCACCTTCATTGGAGGTCATCGAGTTGGGTTCGATCGTGTTTGTGAAGCTTCCGGCGATCCTTCCGGTTACACTGACTGTGATTGTACAGCTTGAATTAAGACCCAGTACTCCATCCGACAGTTCGATCCGCTGTGTACCGGGTACAGTGGTCAGGCTCCCCCCGCACTCATTGACAGGAGCCGGTGAGTCTGCAATCTCGAGACCTACGGGGAGGTCACCCGGGAGATCATCCCGGAAACCCATGCCGGTCAAAGCAACACTGCCCGTATTCCGGATCGTGAAGGTCAACCGTGAAGCATCACCGGCCCGCACCTGGTTGGGAGAGAAGGACTTGCTGATGCTGGCCCCAGGCAAATTGGTGAGAGTCGCCTCAGCGGGGTCTGGATTTGTTATACCGGCCAGCGTTGTAAGGGCGTTCGCTGCGATCACGTTCGTCAAATTTCCATTAATAATCATGGTCACGCGCAGGGTCAAAGTGCAGCTGGAAGCCGCAGCTACGCTGCCCCCACTGTAGGAAAAGGAGGCTTCACCGGGAGTCGCATTCAAGGTGCCGCCACACTCCCCGACCGCAGGGTTCACAGGATCAGCAACAACCATTCCAGCTGGCATATTGTCGGTGAAAGAGATCCCATTGACGTCCGCATTATTGCGGTTGACCAGCTCGATGCTCAGCGTGGAGGCAGAGCCACCGAATACGGTTAAAGGATCAAAGCCTTTTACAACCGCAATGGACAGATTTCCGATCACCAGGTTCGCCTGTGCAGGCCGGGTCGGTCTCAATACCATGGTGGTCCCTTGAAGCGTGCCGCTAACGTTCGAGGTTGGAATGGTATTGGCGTGCGTGGTTTGAGTCCCCATTCCCTGAACATCTACCCGGATCGTACAGATTCCCGGTACGTCTAGGACCTGGGCAGGAACCGTCCCTCCTGTCATGCGGATCGTCTGTGTCCCCGGCTCTGCAACGACAGAGCCGCCTTCACAAGTGGTGCTCACATTTGGGTTGGGTGCGACAAGGATTCCATTCGTCAATTCACCCGGAAGAGGATCGGTCAGGGAAACATCCACAAGCGGCCGGTCATTCCGGTTCTCCAAGGTGATCCTCAGTGTGGAAATCCCACCCGGGTTTACAACCGGCGGCGTGAAGGACTTGCTGACCTGAAGATCGCTCACAGATTCCACATTCAGATTGGCCGTGATATTACTCGGAATGGTCTGATTCTCGTTGTTGGAGATATCGGTCGGCTGGACGATGTTGGTATGCACGCCCGGCGTATTGCTGGTCACGTAGACATTAATCTGGCAGGTCGCTCCGGCCTGGATGGATCCATTGGTAAGTGTAATGCTGGTCGCACCGGTTATGGCCGTCAGAATGGCAGACGTGCCGCAATTATTGTGAGTAGCCGGCGAAGAATTACTGACGGTCACATCCGGTGGGAGGTTGTCGGTAATGGAGAAATTCGTCAGGTCAGTATCGGCAGGGGCCGGAATGTTGATCTGCAGCCGTGAATTCGCACCTGGCGAAATGGTTGAAGGCGAGAACGATTTACCGGCGGAGATCCCTGCGCCAACCGGGTAGACCCGCACACGCGCCGAGGCCGGCAGTCCGTTGGTGATACCCTGGTCTGCGACCAGCTCTCCTTCGGGGATCGTGTTAGTGTAGGTTTCACCGCTGGCATCTTCCGGCGTAGTGACCTGGAAGGTGATGGTGCATGAACCCGGTGTCGCCGGTGTACCCGCCGGCACTCTTCCACCACTCAGGCTGACGGTGCGCGGCGGTGTGATCGTCACGGTCCCGCCGCAGGTTGTGGACGCGGACCCCGATACGACAGTCAACACATTCCCGGGCAGGGTATCGGACAGCTGAACGCCGGTATAAGCAGAGGCCGTCGGGTTCCGCAATGTGATGGTCAGCGTGGTTGTTGTGCCCGCCTGAAAACTGGGAGGAGAAAATGCCTTTGACAAACCAATATCCTGAACGTTCAGAGTCGCCGTGGCCGGAGAGCCGTTGGTGACGCCCTGCAGCGTCTGAATGG
>DATAKV010000397.1:0-3122 GCA_036261375.1 Anaerolineales bacterium | reverse complement strand
GCAGGCTGCTTCAAGGCTGCAGGAGGAATTCGGCTGTAACGTGATCGTCACGCTTGGATCAGAGGGCGCGGTCGCAGTTTTTGGGCAGGGTTCCTATTTCGTTCATCCGCTCAGCGTGCCTGTTGTCAGCTCCGCCGGCGCCGGGGATGGCGTGCTGGCGGGTATGGCGCTCGCCTATTCCCGGAAGGAAGCTCTTGAAAACGGATTACGTTATGGATTTGCTCTCGCAACCGCCGTGTTGGGAACCCTGCCGACGGCCGATTTCCGAGTGGAAGAGTATACTGAACTGCTTTCCCAAATTGCTATCACACACCTTACGTAAGGTATCCCAAAAGTAGGTGAATCATGAAAATCACAGTCATTGGCGGAGGCGGCGTGCGCGCTCCTCTCTTTGTCGGTTCGGCGCTGCGCCGGGCCCAGGCGATAGGCCTGGATGAAGTCTGTTTAATGGATATCAACCCGGAAAAGCTCGAGATATTTTCCGCCATCAGCCGCCAGGTAGGCCTGATGATGGGCAGTCCGGTTCGCATCACCCACACCAGTGACGCGGCGGCCGCCCTCGACGGCGCCTCCCACGTCGTGACCGCTATCCGCGTCGGCGATGAGCAGGGCCGTGTCCTCGACGAGAAGATTGCCCTGGAGCACGGCGTGCTCGGCCAGGAGACCACCGGTCCCGGCGGTTTTGCCATGGCGATGCGCAGCATTCCGGCCATCGAAGCCTATGCCGCGCTCATGGATAAATATTGCCCCAAAGCCTGGTTGTTCAACTTCACCAATCCGGCCGGGCTGGTAACGCAGGCCCTGCGCAACCAGGGCTTCGAGCGCATTGTCGGTATCTGTGACGGTGCCAATGAGGCCCAGCACCAGGTCGCCAGCTGGCTGAAGGTGGATTATCGCCAGCTGCATCCCCAGGTGTTCGGCTTGAACCATCTCTCCTGGACGCGCAGTATCCTGCACGACCGGGAGGAAGTGCTTCTGCCACTTCTCGAGAATGATGATTTTCTTGCCTCTTCCTCGCTCAAGGTGTTCCAGCCCGAGCTCGTCCGCCAGATGGGCATGTGGCTGAACGAGTATCTTTACTATTATTACTACTCTGAAAAAGCGGTTGAGCAGATCCTTGGAGATGGGAAAACGCGCGGCGAGGAGATCCTGGAATTAAACGAGCGCCTGCTCAGCCAGCTGACCGACATCGACGTGACCCAAAACCCCGCCAAAGCCCTGTCCCTCTACCAGGCGTACAACGACCGCCGCGGCGCGACTTACATGCACTACGCCCGCCCCGACGCGCCGACCCTCGAGCAGGCGGACCAGCAGGTGGAAGAGTCCGCTCCTAGGCAATTCGATGTAGCGGGGGGCGAAGGCTACGCGGGTGTCGCGCTTGATATCATCCAGGGACTCGAAGGAAGCGAGCCGGTGCACACTGCGTTAAACGTTCCCAACGAAGGCTCGATCGCCTGCATGGCCGCCGGGGACGTGGTCGAAGTCAGTTGCCTGGTGGATAAGCTGGGCATCCATCCTCTGCCGGTCGGCCAGGTCCCTGAGCACCAGGAATTGCTCATGCGCTCGGTGAAATATTACGAGAACCTGGCTGTTCAATCCATCCTCGAGCGCTCGCGTCAGAAAGCGGTGATGGCGCTCATGGTCCATCCACTGGTGATGTCGTATTCGCGGGCCGGGCTTCTGGTGGATGCTTATCTATCCGCTCACCGGCCGTATGTCGGCGAGTGGCACTAACCTTTCATGAAAATGCTGGATGTATTACTCCCCTGCGCCTCGTTCTGCGACCTCGTTTTCACCGGTCTGCCGGAACTTCCGAAGCTGGGCGATGAGGTCTACAGTCATGATTTCAAAATTCTTCCGGGGGCGGGTTTTATCCCGGCGGCGGCGCTGACTCGCCTGGGGATGAATGTCGGCTGGGCCAGCGATTTTGGGAACGACTTTTTCAGCCGCTTTGTGCTCGAGGAGGCTGGCCGGCAGAACCTCAATCAGGCCCTGTTCAGTAAACATGACCGGCCCCTGCAGGCTGTTTCCGTCTCTTTCTCGTTTGCCCACGACCGCGCCTTCCTCAGTTATATGGATCCCCTGCCGGTCCTGGACCTGGCGGCGCTGGTGGGCGCGAACCCGGCCCGCTGCCTGCTGCTGATGTCGCTGCACCACGACCCGGGCATTCCCCGGATCGTCGAGACCGCCCATGCCCGGGGATCCATCGTTTTCATGGACGGCCAGGGGAACGACAATCTGCGCCTGGACGATCCGCACGTGGAAGCTGCCCTGCGGTCTGTCGATATCTTTGCTCCCAATCGAAAAGAAGCCCTGAACCTTACCCGGGAAAAGACTCCAGAGGCTGCGCTGGCACGGCTGGCGGAGCTCACTCCAACCGTGCTCATCAAGCTGGGCGCAGACGGGGTGCTCGCCAGTCATGAGGGGCGCGTGGTCCACATGCCGGGGATCGCAGTGGACGTGGTCGACACCACCGGCGCCGGCGACAACTTCGACTGCGGATATGTATACGGCCTGCTGAACGGCTACTCGCTGGAGGACTGCCTGCGCTGTGGGAATTACTGCGGCGGCTGTTCCACGACAGCTCACGGGGGATGGTATGCCTCGCCTACTGAAGATCAGCTGCTGGAGTATCTAAAGGATTAAGCGTGGCCAAAGAAAATTGCCCGGTTCCTCAAAACGACGACCGCGGCCAACACGGCCCAGACCAGGCTGTTGATGGCCATGAACGGCGTCTCATAGATCACATCCAGGAAGAGCAGGTTGCTGACGTTGATCGCCAGATGGAAGACGGACGCCAGCAGCACGCTGAAATCGGTATCATGGACCAGGGCATAGATCACAATTGAATACGAAACGATCAGCAGGGCCAGGAGCAAAATGAAGACGGGTCCCTGCGTCAGGAATTGGACATGGATCGGCATCCACAGAATCCCTACCAGGATCGATGAAACGATCCCGCGCATCCGCGGGTCCAACTTTTTGTGCAGGTAACCGCGCCAGCCGAGCTCTTCGCCCAGCGCGCCGAACGGCATCCAGAGCACCATGGGGAGAATGGCCAGCTCGTTCGCAGAAGGAGCGATATCCACGAAGGAACGGATCAGGAAGATGACCAGCGCCGC
>DATAKV010000396.1:0-9846 GCA_036261375.1 Anaerolineales bacterium | reverse complement strand
ACATTCCCCGTGAATGCGCACAGCACATACAGCAGCAAAAAACGTCCATGGCCGAAGTGCCGTTCCAGCCCGGTCCCGAATGAGAACAGGGCATACATATTGAACAGGATATGGGGTATGGATCCATGCAGCAGGGCAGGGGTTAGAAAGCGCCACAGTTCTCCTGCCAGGATCGCTTCATTGATGCGCGCCCCGTATAAAATCAGGATATCCGTGCCCAGGAGGGATTCGCTTGCCATCTGCAGCACGTAGGCAACCACCGTGATGGCGATGATCACATAGGTGACGTAGGGTGCAGATTCCGGCATCTGCACACGGACCATGGGCTGTGAGGGCTGACCCTCGGCAGGGGGCGCTGCCGGCGCGGATCTGTCCCGGTTCTCATCATAGGGATTCATAATTCCACCTTGCGCGGCTTCACCCGGTGATGCTCCGCATCGATAATGGCGCGGATGGTATCCACCGTTTCATCGAGATGAAACTCGCGATTCACAATCACGTAGTCGAAGGCTTCGACGCGGTTGAGCTCCTTGCGGGCTGTGGCAATGCGCAACGCCAGGGAGTCGACCGTCTCGGTCTTACGCGTGGTCAGGCGGCGTACCAGGTCTTCCTCATTTTCAGTGGTGATGAAAATCATCAATGCCTGGGGCGCCAGTTTGCGGACCGTTTCCGCGCCCTGCACGTCGATGCGCATGACCACGTCCTTGCCTGTGGCTAACGCCTCGCGCACCTGCTGTTTTGGAATTCCCTTGTAATCCCCGTAGACCATCGCATGCTCGATCAGCTCGTCCTCGTCGATCATGCGGGCGAACTCCTCTTTCGAGACAAAGAAATAATCCTTACCGTGGATCTCATTGGTCCGCCTGGGCCGCGTGGTGGCGGTGACGACGAAATGGAACGGCAGGCCGCGCTCCTTCATGCGCTGCATCACGGTGTCTTTGCCCGCGCCTGAGGGTCCGGAGATCACGATCAGCAGCGGCTGTGGATGGTGGATGTTGTAATCGGAATCGGTGGTGGGAGTCATCCGCAAATTGTACCAGAGGGGTTTTTTCGGCCCTTTTATTTCAATCTTGTTGCCGGAACTCCAGCGCAGTCTCGATGAGCGGAATCAGCTCTTGGCTTCGAACATCAGGCGGCAACGTAAGCCACACCAGAAACTCGGCATTACCCTTCGGCCCCAGCAGCGGACTCTTGATGAGCTCCTGCACGGTGAACCCTTCCTGCTGTGCATACGCTAAAACATCGATCAGCACCTGGCGGTGAATCTGCGGGTCGCGGATCACGCCATCGCCGCGCGAGACATCCTTTTTGCCGGCTTCGAACTGGGGCTTGATCAATGCAACAATACCTATCCCCCCCATCCCCCCTTCCCTTGAAGGGAAGGGGGGCGCAGGGGGGATAGGTCCAAACCATTTTTTCACGACGGGCAATAGAATCTTCAACGAAATAAACGATGCATCGATGGTCACGAAATCCACCGGCTCCGGCAGGGACTCAACGAAGCGTGCGTTGGTCTCTTCCATTACCACCACACGCGGGTCATTGCGCAGCTTCCAGTGCAGGATGCCTTTGCCTACATCGACCGCATATACTTTAACCGCGCCGCGCTGCAGAAGGCAATCTGTAAACCCTCCGGTGGACGAACCCACATCCGCGCAGATCAGACCGCTGACGTCAATATGGAATGCTTCGAGGGCGGCATCCAGTTTTTCGCCGCCGCGCGAGACGAAGCGTGGGCCGGAATCCACGCTCAGCTCAGAGTCGGCCGGGATGGCGGCTGCTGGCTTGATGGCGGTCTGACCCGCCACGCGTACCTGTCCGGCCATGATCATGGCCTGGGCCTTGGCGCGCGATTCGGCCAGTCCACGTTCTACCAGCAGTACATCCAAACGCACTTTAGACATAAAAGTATTTTACAGTAAAATACTCCCATGCTCAAAGGCCTCATCAAAACCATGCGTCTGCGCCAATGGACAAAGAATGGCTTCATCTTTTTCGGCCTGATCTTTGACAAGCAGTTGTTCCTACCCGGACCGTTCCTTCGAACCCTGGAGGGTTTCTTTTTATTCTGCCTGATCTCGAGCGCGGTGTACCTGCTAAACGACATCGCCGATGTGGAGGCTGATCGCAACCACCCGGAAAAGAAATTCCGGCCGATCGCCTCGGGAAAACTACCGGTGGGTGTGGCCACAGTTGTCGCAATGCTCCTGACCGTCATTGCCCTGCCGCTCGGGTATTTGCTGTCACCGATATTCGCGTTGATCCTTACTGCTTACCTGATCATCAACCTGCTCTACTCCCGCTGGTTGAAGCACGTGCCCATCCTGGACGTGATGATCATCTCATCGGGCTTCGTGCTGCGGGTGGCGGCAGGTGTGGCGCTGATTACGGTCGAGCGCTTTTCACCATGGCTGTACATGATCACGATCCTGTTCTCGCTCTACATCGGCCTGGGAAAACGCCGCGCCGAGCTCAACCTGCTCGCTCAGGGTGCCAGCTCGCACCGCAAGGTGTTCGATGGCTACACCCTACCTTTGCTGGACCAGTACATCACCATCGTCTCAGGAATGACGGTCGTTGCCTACTCACTATACACGTTCTCCGCGCCCAACCTGCCGGAGAATCATGCCATGATGCTCACTATCCCGTTCGTGGTGTATGGCATTTTCCGCTATCTGCAGCTGATCCAGACGGGCCACGCCGCGGGGTCACCCGATGAAGTGGCGCTCAAGGACCGCCCGCTGCAGGTCACGGTTGTGTTGTGGGGACTGGCTGTGATCGCAGTTTTTTACCTTTCCTGAAAAGCCGAGTAGGACTCTCTCCGGACTTCCCTTGCTATGACAAGATCCTCCGCTCCGGGCAAGATCATATTATTCGGTGAGCACGCGGTCGTTTATGGCCGGCCCGCACTGGCTGTTCCTGTCACCCAGGTCCATGTGGATGTGGATGTCCGGGAGTCGCCTCGCCCAGGGATCTGGATCGAAGCCCCGGCCGTAAACCTGCACGCCGAGTTGAACACGCTCCCCTCCGATTATCCGGCCGCGGCCGTGATCCATAACTTTTTTTTCCTCTGGCGGGTGGCCCCGTTCCCGAATCTTCAGATCGATATTTCCTCCACGATTCCTGTGGCTTCCGGTCTTGGCTCAGGCGCTGCTGTAACCGTTGCTCTGACGCGTGCACTTGCATCGTATTTCAATTTTCCCATGTCAGATGAGCAGGTGAATTCCTTTGCCTACGAGATCGAAAAGCTCCATCACGGCACGCCATCGGGCATCGATAACACTGTGATCAGCTATGCAAAACCGGTTTACTTTGTAAAGGGACAGTCGATCGAGATATTCAGCGTTGGCAGTCCCTTTACGGTTGTTATTGGTAACACGGGCATCTCCGCGCCGACGAAGGAATCCGTGGGCGATGTGCGCAGGCTGTGGGAAGCGGACCCCCAAAAATGGGACCGTGTTTTCGACCGGGTTGGAAGCATCGCAAACCAGGCCCGCCAGGTCATCGCACGGGGTGACATAAACCAATTGGGGGGATTGATGAACGAGAACCATGCATTGCTGCAGGAGATGACCGTCTCCTCCCCAGCCCTGGATCGATTGGTTTTAGCCGCCCGTGATGCGGGCGCACCGGGCGCCAAGATGAGCGGCGGCGGGCGCGGCGGCAACATGATCGCCCTGGCCATGCCCGAAATGGCTGAACAGGTCGCCCGGGCCCTTGAGGAGGCAGGGGCAACCAATACGATCATTACCCGGGTCTCATGAAGTGGATCATTCCGATTTTGGTGTATCTGGCCGTCGGATTGGGCATGTTCATCGTCCGCCAGGCCTGGGTTGCGCTGCTGGTCTTTCACCTGGCCATCGTGATCTCGCTGCTGGTTGTAAAGCCAGAGCTTCCCATCAAGACTCTCTTCACCAGCCGCGGGTACAAGTGGATCCTGATCAACATTCTCCTCTGTGGGAGCAGCGGCGTCGTCTTGTATTTTCTCTGGGACGAATTTGGGATAGTTAAAGACTTTGCCGCGCAGGTGGAAGCGTTGGGATTGAATTCATCCACCTGGCTGCCCTTCATTGCCTACTTTACCCTGGTCAACCCACTGATCGAGGAATATTTCTGGCGCGGCTACCTGGGAAGCCCAACCAAGGACCTGCATGCCTCCGACATTGCCTACGCCGGCTTTCACGGCTTGATCCTGCTGGATCGAATGAAGGCTGATGCGGTCGTCTATGCCCTGGCCATGCTGGTGCTGGCCGGCTGGTTCTGGCGGCAGGTCGCCCGCAAGGATGGCGGCCTGCTTGCGCCCGTGCTCGGGCATATGGCAGCGGATTTCTCCGTTCTCCTGGCTGTCTATTTAAGGGTCGCGAGATGAAAGGATTACCAGAAAGGTTCTGATGCGAAAACAGATGCTCACCCTGCTTTTTATGTTCGTTCTTGGAGGTTGCGCCATGACAACGCCCGAGCCCACATCTACACCTGCTCCAACGCCGAGCTCCACGCCTGAGCCATCGCCTACCCCGGTATGGGAGCGTACAGGCTGGGAAATCGTCTGGCACGATGAATTCGACGGGACCGAGCTGAGCCGGGAAAACTGGACCTTCGACATCGGCGGCAACGGCTGGGGCAACCAGGAATGGCAGGCCTATACGGACCGGCCCGAGAACGTCCGCCTGGAGAATGGGATGCTGGTGATCGAAGCGCGTGAGGAACCTGAGTTTGTCCGCGGGCGCAGTTACTCTTCGGCCCGTATCAAGACCCAGGGGCTGCATGCCTGGCAGTACGGCCGGATCGAGGCACGCATCAAGCTGCCGTATGGCCAGGGTATCTGGCCCGCCTTCTGGATGCTCGGGGAAGATCTCAACAAAAAAGGCTGGCCGGCCGCAGGAGAGATCGATATCATGGAGTTCATCGGCCGGGAGCCGGACCACATCTACGCCACGGTCCATGCACCAGGCTACTCAGGTGGGGACGGCGTTGGTTCGAACATTACGGTAGCGCCAGACACACTCAGGAACGATTTTCATGTCTACGCGATCGAATGGGAGGAAAACGAGATCCGCTGGTATTTCGACGACCGGCAGTATTTCAAGCTGACGCCTGAAGATGTGCCGGACCCGTGGATCTTCGACCATCCCTTCTTCATCATCCTGAATCTGGCGGTGGGCGGCCGCTGGCCGGGCTACCCGGACGATACAACAGTATTCCCCCAATATCTGGTCGTTGATTATGTGAGGGTATATCAGAAGCCATAAAAGGATGCAAATAAAACTGGTACCTCAAATAAGGTGCCAGATGCTTCCTATCCAAAGCCCGGACCTGCTTTTCCTAATCCTCGGCGGCGCGGGCCATTTCCTCCATCTCGAAGTCCACTTCCTCCTTGCCTGTCAGCTTGTCTTCCACTTTTTGAATGATCAGGCGCAGATGGCCGGGGTGCGAGACGAAGTCCAGGTCGTCGGCGGGGACGGCCAGGATCGGACAGAGCGTGAAGTTGTCGATCCAGGTCTCATAGAGGTTGTTGAGTCCCTGTAGATAATCGGCGGAGATGGTCTGTTCGTAGTCGCGGCCGCGGCTTGAGATACGTTTCATCAGGGTGGAGACCGACGCCCGCAGATAGATCACCAGGTCCGGGGGTGGGAGGAACCGCAGGGTCGTCTCGTACAGGTCGCGGTAGGTTTCGAAATCGCGCCTCTGGATGTGTCCCTGCAGGTACAGGTTCTGGGCAAAGATCTCAGCATCTTCATACACGCTGCGGTCCTGGATCACCGAGGCCGGGTGCTGTGACAGCTTGTAGTGCGACTGCAGCCGGTGGGCCAGGAAGAAAACCTGCGAGTGGAACGACCAGGCGTCCATGTCCTTATAGAAATCGGCAAGATAGGGGTTCTCGGTCACCGGCTCATAGAACGGCTCCCAACCCAGGCGCACACACAACAGCTCGACCAGCGTAGACTTTCCGACACCGATGTTGCCAGCCACCGCGACGAATTTTTTCATCTCTCCTCCAGAAAATGAGAGCGACCATTCGCTGGCCGCTCGTGTTGTGTTAGTTTTGCGGGATCTCCCCGGCGAGTTCCTTGTCGATCACCTGTTTGAACACCTCGAGCGGCTGCGCCCCCACGATGGCAAGCCCGTTGATGAAGAACGTCGGCGTCGACCGGATCCCCAGATCGACGGCGAAATCGCTGTCGGCTTCAATGGCTTCCTTGAATTTGTTTTCCGTCATGCATGCCTGGAAGGCATCCATATCCAGGCTGAGGTCCTGCGCATATTGGACATACGTCGGCATGCCAAGGGCCTCGCTGCTGAACAGCTTTTCGTGATAAGGCCAGTAGGCATCCTGGTCTCCGGCACACATGGCGGCTTCCGCTGCCGCGAAGGCATCCGGGTGGATGGAGGTCAGCGGCAGGTGGCGGTAGACCATCTTGATCTTGCCCGGGTAGGCGGCCAGAAGCGGCTCATAGACCTGTTCGTGCCAGCGGCGGCAGTACGGGCACTGGTAATCACTGAATTCAACAATCGTGATCGGCGCATTGGCCGGACCGATCGACGGGAAGCCCTCCGACGGGATATCGTAACGGACGAACTGCGGCTCTTCGGTGATTGGCGCCTCGGCGATCGGACCGGAGGGCTGGGCGGCGTTTTGGGCAGTCAGGACCCTGTCCCCATCCGGATCGAATCCCCACACCACATATCCAAGCAGGATTCCCACTGAGAACGCCAGTACGGTCAGTACGGCATAGAAATGACTTCGTTTGAAGGTAACGGTATCTTCCGGAGGCCCAGCCTCCTCAGGCTGTTCCTCTTGTTCAGGCTCGAGCTCGGGCTCAATGACAGGTTCGATGACTTTTTTCGTTCTTGTTGGCATGCCGGGCATTATAACATGGCGGGTTAAGCCGCCCGCCTGCTACTTTTGTAAAGAGGAATCGTATATCCCTGCAAACGATCAAATGCAATTTCTGGAGGAAGACATGACAACCGAAACAAAGAATCGCATCCCCTGGTACCTGTGGCCCTTCGCGGCGATCTGGAAACTCCTGGCGGTCATCGTCGAGATGACAGGCCGTCTCGTGGCGATGATCCTGGGTATCGTCCTGATGATCGTCGGCGTGCTGGTCAGCCTGACCATCGTCGGCGCAATCGTAGGCGTCCCGCTGGCGGTCGTTGGCCTGCTGCTGTTCATTAAAGGGATATTTTAAACCGTAGGGTCGGGCAGCTGCCCGACCCTACGGTTTTTACGCCTCCGGCTGGATCCTGCGCCGGTTTCGCTGGTACAGGATCCGGTCGCGTAAGGAGGCCGTTGCACGCCGCACCTGCGGGATGCGGAACGCCAGCAAAATCACGACAACCAGGCCATAGATCAACGGACGGACAATCTCACCCTGCAGGGCAAAAAAGTCACCCTTCTTGCTCCAGGCATAGTGCAGCACGACGAGGGGGGCGATCAAATAGACCAGCTGGTGCAGGCGCTTCCAGTTCTTCTTCAGGCGCATCTTCCAAATATTGAACGATGTAAAGGCCAGAGGAACCAGCAGCAGGAACGCGATCATACCTACTACAATATATGGCTTTTCGAACACGGTCTGGATGATCAGACTCCACGCCAGGCCATAATCCAGGTTGACAAAGATCAATACATGGATCGTGGCATACAGGAATGCATATAGCCCCAGCGTCCGGCGGCGCTTGATCAGCTCGGGCCATTTGAACATCGTATTGAGCGGCGTGCAGGCCAGCGACAGGACTAATAAGGTGATGGCATGGCGTCCCGTCCGCTGTTCGAGCTCCTGGATGGGGTTGGCCGACACATTGCCCGTCAGCAAATCGAACAGGATATGCACGAGCGCCGACCAGGCATAGATATGCACGGCGATTTGGAGCGGGGTGTAGCGTTTGAAAAAGTTTTTCATGAATCCTTTAAGATGACAGTCACTTTAGAAGTGACTGTCACCCATTACCTTAATAATTCTCATTCAGGTCCATGCCCTCGTACAGATGGGCGACCTGTTCCGCATACCCGTTGAACATCAGCGTGGGACGGCGCTGCAGCTCGCCGATGCGCCGCTCGGAGGCCTGCGACCAGCGCGGGTGCGGCCGCTCCGGGTTGACGTTGGAGTAAAAGCCGTATTCGTTCGGCCCGACCATGCTCCACAGTGTGCCGGGCTGTTCCGCCACAAGCTCTATTTTAACGATGGACTTGATCGATTTGAACCCATATTTCCACGGCACCACCAGCCGTATCGGTGCGCCGTTCGGGTTGGGCATGGGCATGCCGTACAGGCCAGTGGCCAGGATCGTCAGATCGTTCATGGCTTCGTCGAGTCGCAGACCTTCCTGGTAGGGCCAGGGATAGAATGGGCTTTTCTGTCCGGGCATCTCCTCGGGTCGGTAGACCGTCTCGAAGCGGACGTACTTCGCATCTGATGTTGGCTCCACTTCCTTCAGCAGGCTGGAGAGCGTAAACCCGGTCCACGGGATGACCATGCTCCAGGCTTCCACACAGCGCAGGCGGTAGATACGCTCCTCCTGTGTGAACCTGCTCAACAGGTCTTCGATGCCATAGGTCTTCGGGTTGTTGACCAGGCCCGACACTTCCACCGTCCAGGGCTGCGGGTTAAATGCCGTGGCAAGCCGGGCTACCCCTTCCTTGTCGGTGGTGAACTCGTAGAAGTTGTTGTAGTTGGTGATATCCTCATAGGAGTTGGCGGGGTCCCCCAGCTCGTCGGTCTTGGCAGGGAAGTCCATTCCCTCTCCCGCAGGTACAACGGTTCCCGTCGCCTCCGGCCCGCACGCCGCCAGCAGCGCGGATCCCGTCACGATGCCCGCCGCCTTCAAAAAATCGCGGCGCGTCAGGTATTGCGAGTAGGATGTGATCTCATACGACTTCACCGGTACAGATTTGTATACGTTATCCATGATTTCCTCTTCTTCCAATCTCCTCATTCAATGAAGTATTCACAATGACAAATGTCAGTATGTTTCTTCCAGCAGCGCCTTGATGTTCTCTTCAGTCTCTTTGTATCGTCCTTCGCCAATATGCACGTAGCGGATGTGACCCTGCTTGTCGATCAGGAACAGCGCCGGCCAGTAGCGGTTCTGGTAGGCCCGCCAGGTTGCGCCATCGTTGTCCTGGGCGACTGCATATTCGATCTCGAAGCGCTCGATGGCTGTCTTCAAATTCCCCAGGTCTTCTTCAAATGAAAACTCGGGATAATGATTGCCGATGATGACCAATCCCTGATCTTTGTACTTGCTGTGCCATTCCCTGAGCGAAGGCATGACGTTCTGGCAGTTGATACAGCCAAACGTCCACATCTCGAGCAGGACCACCTTGCCGCGCAGGTTCGCCAGGCGCAGAGGTGCATCCACGTTCAGCCAGGTCTCGTTCGTCAGCTCGGGTGCGGGACCGAGATCCGGAAGGATCGCAGCGTTTGAGAGCGTTGAGTCGATGGGTTGAGTATTCTTCATCATGGAGCATCCAAATAAGGCAAAGGCAAACAATCCGGCGATCAGGCGTTTCATGCGTTCTCCTTGACGGCCTGATTCTAAGAAAACTTCCTTACGAAAGGATTACGTAAATCTAAAAAGTCCCTAAGGGTTTCTGCGTGAGCGATCCTTAGGGACTTAACCTGGTATGGTAAAGATGAATGTTGTTCCTTGACCGATATCACTCTCCACCCAGATAACGCCGCCATGAGCCCGCACGATGCCGCGGGCGATGGCTAGTCCCAGCCCGGCGCCGCCTGTGCCGCGGTTGCGGGACTTTTCACCCCGGTAGAAACGCTCGAAGATGTGCGGGAGATCCTCGGCCTGGATCCCTTCGCCGCTGTCGCGTACGCTCACTTCCACGCCCTG
>DATAKV010000379.1:0-2499 GCA_036261375.1 Anaerolineales bacterium | reverse complement strand
GAAACTTTGTTTGCTTCCTGCTCGGCGGCAGCCGGATCGTGGTGACGATATTCCAATCGCACCAGCCGGGAAAACGGCGGATACCCGAGTCTCCGGCGCTGGTCCAGCTCATATTCATAAAAACCATTCACATCATGCTGCGCTGTCGATCGTATGACCGGATGGGCCGGATCGAACGTCTGCAGGACCACTCTGCCGCCGCGTTCGCTTCGACCGGCGCGGCCCGCCACCTGGGTCAGCACCTGGAATACCCGCTCCCCGGCAAACGGATCCGGCAAATAGAGACCGACATCGGCCAGCACCACCCCGACCAGGGTCACAAGCGGCAGGTCAAGGCCTTTGGCGAGCATCTGTGTGCCGATCAACACGTCTGCCTGCTGGTTGGCGAAGTGGGTCAGGATCATCTCGTGGGCATCCTTCTGGCGGGTGGTTTCCCAGTCCCAGCGCAGGGTGCGCGTTTTTGGAAAAAGAGTAGATACCTCTGCCTCGACCCGTTCGCTGCCCAATCCATACTCACGGATGTGAGCACTCCCGCACTGCGGGCATGTCTTTGGCTTCTGCCGCTCGTAGCCACACTGGTGGCAGAGCAGCCGTTCCTGCTCATCGACGTGCAGGGTCAAAGGTGTATCGCAGTTCGGGCAGCGCAGGACCAGGCCACAATCGCGGCAAAAGATATAAGTGGCGGTCCCGCGCCTGTTCAGGAACAGGATCGCCTGTTCGCCGCGCCCGAGCGTCGACTCGAGCTCCCGGAGCAGTGACCGGCTGAAAATCCCGCGCTGGCCCGCTTTCAGCTCGTCCCTCATATCGATGATCTCGACCGCAGGAAGATCCGAGCCGGTGATGCGTCGAGGCAATACCAGTTGTTTCAGCTCGCCCATTTCAGCCTGGTAGCGCTGGATTACCGTAGGCGTTGCACTGCCAAGTACGCAAACTGCTCCAGCAAAACGGGCATACGCCCGGGCGGTAGTCACGGCATGATAGAACGGCGGCTCAGATTGATAGTAGGACGAGTCGTGGCATTCATCTGCAACGATCAAACCGAGATTGGGAAGCGGCGAAAACAATGCACTGCGCGCACCGATGATCAACTTCAACGCACCACTGCGCGCCCGCCGCCAGGTATCGTATCGCTCCCCCTCCGAAAGCTTCGAATGGACGATACCGACCTGCCCCGGAAAGCGGCTCAAAAAGCGTCGGACCGTCTGCGGCGTAAGGGCAATTTCTGGCACCAGAATAATGGCCTGCCTGCCGAGCTTGATAACTTCCTCCGCGGCGCGTAGATAGATCTCAGTCTTGCCAGAGCCGGTAACCCCTTGAAGGAGAAAGGAGGGCTGGACCTCTGGTGATGAAAGCGCATTAAGAATATGCTGCAGTGCAGAATGTTGTTCGGATGTGAGTTCCAGTGCCTCTTTCGCCGGGTACGTGTCTCCCTGTTTCCCGGCCCTTTCCAGCGGATCACGGAAGATCTCGCTTTCAAAAAGGCGGATTAAGCCGCGCTCTTCCAGCTCCTGCAGGTCGGCGAGGTTGCAGCCGCTCTGAGCGTACACCCACGACACATTGATGGGTTCCGGCTGCCGGACGAGAAACCGCAGGGCGGCCTGCCTGCGAGATAATGTTTGCCTGGTTCCCAGGGTTTCCATGTGCGTTTCTGCCGCTTCCGGCGGCACGGCCAGCAGCGCCACGCGCACAAACTTCGAGCGGACACGCGGCGGAGGCAGAACACTCTTTGCCGTAATCACCCCTTTGCGGACAAGGCCGTTTGCCGTGTTGCGCCATTCCACTTTGCGGAAATGCGAATCGATCTGGCGCCCGCGCAGGGGCCCGCGTTCCGTGAGCAGGTCGAGAAGCCGGCGTTGGACCGGGGTCCATTGACTATCCTTAACAGTCCATCGTCCATTGTCCACAGTCTGGTACAAAACATCTGCTTCCTGGCTAATACCCACCGGGAGGAACAAACTAACGACGGCGGCCAGCGGCGCCAGTGTGGACTCCGCCATGGCTTCTGCAAGTGCGATCTGGGGTTGAGTCAGAACGGGCAGAGGATCGACAAGCTCCAAAATCTCTTTCACGTTCGCTACGGAGGGCTGGTCCACAAAACGGAACACCACACCCTGGACGGTTTTATTCCCAAACGGGACAATCACCAGATGTCCCACAGCGATTTGTCCCCTGAGTGAATCGGGCACAGAATAATCGAAGATCCCTGAAACTGCCGGAACGTTGACAACGACTTGAACGAAGCTCATCATTCAATGGAGTATATCTTGAAACCAATTCCCTCTCCAGCGGTCCATCGTTTGGACGTATGTTCGGCAGGCGAATGGTTTGGTATATAAGGAACCTGTCCTTGAAAGAGGATGGGTCTTGTAACGATCCACCCTCCTATGCGTTAATCCAACAAACCATAGAAAGGAAAAGCCATGAGTTTTTTCAATAAAATTCTCGAAAAACTAGGGATCAGGAAAGATAAGGATGAGCCGGAAGCTGCTGGCACGTCAA
>DATAKV010000711.1:0-2768 GCA_036261375.1 Anaerolineales bacterium | reverse complement strand
GCGAAGCCATCCGGCAGGGGGATCACCTCCAGGCCGGGTGCAGCGAAAACACCTCCAACCGCGGTCAGGCTCAGGACCACAATAAGCAGCGAGATCAGGATACGCCGGCCATGTCTTCGTGTCAGGTACATGTTTACTCCTTATTGGTGTTGGGGTACTGGATGGCTTGTTGGAACGACGATGCCAGTCCGATTCCCCTCGGCACCTGTATAGGGTACCGGGTAAATATGAAACGTCACTGAGAAGAAGCTGAAAAATCCACTAATAATTCCCATCCATATGGGTATACCGTACAGATAAAAAAACATCCAGTTCATATATGGCTGGATGTTTCGGCAATGACACATCAGGAATTACTGCGTAGCTTCTGGTGTTTCTACAATAGGCTCGGAGGTAGGATCTGGCTCGACAGTTGGCTCATCTGTACCTGTGGGAGGCCGACCCGGTGTTCTACTTAGCTCCGGTGTAGAAGAAGGCTCCGGTGGCTCGGGTGTATTGGTTGGAAGCTCCGTTTTCGTGGGAGTGGGCTCAAGAGTGTCTGTCGGTTCCGTCGTCGGTGAAGGTTCGGTAGGCGTAGGGGTCCTTGTAGCTATACGCGTCGATGTGGGCCTCGGTGTAGATGTAGGCCTTAGTGTAGATGTGGGCATCGGTGTAAAAGTAGGGACCGGTGTCGAGGTGGGTGCCGGGCCATCCGGGCGCGACTCACGCGTTGCCGTTGGATTGAACAGAAAGCCAAGTAGCGAGAACGGAGTGGACGTATTCTGGACTGTCGATACCGCCCGCAGCGTCACTGCCACGGTCGGCGTAGGGCTGGATCCTTCATTGCCGGTCACCGGCATCACGATCGGGCTCGGCATCATATCGCCGATGATATTGGCTGCCAGGGCCACGGCGGTGCTGTTCATACTGCCATACGACAGGTCCTGGGTACTGCGGGCCTGAATGTCGAGCGCGGTCGGAGGCGTCGGGTTGAAGCCGGCCACCACAAACGTCATCCAGGTCATGCCCAGGCAAAGTCCAAGCGCGGCAAAGGCTTGCAGAGGTCGAGCGAATGGTTTCGGGTCCAAATTGGAAGGTCTCACTTCCGGAACATGACAGGAGTACCCGCAAATCGTTACAGCGTCCGGGATCCTGCGGGAACGGCTTAATTATCCCACAACTGTCAGAATTAAACGATACAGGAAATAATGGGTGTACTTCTGGGAAGGCCGGTATTACTCGTTCCGGGAAAATTTCTCTGCCTGTTCCCGCACCTGCTCGAGCAGGAGCATGATTTCCTGCCTCTCCTCGATGGCGTGCCGCAGGGAGGCCTGCAGGGATTCTGAGTCCAGGTCTGGCCGGGTTTTTAACAGGAGCTCATCGCGTGCGATCTGCTTGATCTTCTGGTCGAGCTTGATCTCGAGCCTGTGCCGGTAGCCTTCGTAGAATTTCAGCTCATGCATGGGCTCGATGGCAAGCGGCAGGTTGTTGCTATGCAGCAGCTCCTGGATGGTTTTCAGGAACGCATCCAGATCGACCGGCTTTTGCAGGAAACGGGTGGCGCCGATGTTGAGGGCAAATTCCTTGTCTTCCGGGGCCACATAGGTGGCAGTGATGAACACCACCGGGATGTCGCAGGTCTGGGGATCGAGGCGCAGGCGGTGGACAAGCCCAAAACCGTCCAGTTTTGGCATCATGATATCGGCGATCACAATCGCCGGGCGATCGGCGCGCACAAGATCCAGCCCTTCCCTGCCGTTGCGAGCTGTGACCACGCGATAGCCTTTGAATGTCAGCGTTGTTTGGAGTAGTTTCAGGATATCGGGGTCATCTTCCACAATCAGGAGATAACCTGACCCTGTATTCATTCTTTTATTGTAGTCTTAATTTTGTCTCTGGATATATTAAATTCGTCACTTTTTTAGTTCCAGCCGCCGGTCCGCACGCGGTTGCGGATCTCATCCTGGAGAGCGGAGAGCATGTCGAGATAGGAATCCTTATCGGCGGAACTGGTGACCGTCTTCTCCTCAAGCCGCGCCAGCAAATAGACCATCCACGACAGCCAGGTACGCGGGTTGCTTTCCAGCTCGGCCATCTCCCGGGCTGTGATGTTCAGGGTCTCGCGAAGGTCCTCTTCATTTATCATGTTGCAAGCTCCTTGTCTGCCTATCTGCGCCTGAGAAAGCGGGTCAGGCGCTGGGTGAACAGAAAACCGAGGGCAGCCGCAAATAAAAAGCCGAGCAGTGGATCCCGGGCCTGGTAGACCAGGGTGCTGGTGATGATGAGCGAGAGCAGTGCGGCCCCGGCTGCAGCCACCGTACGCGCAGCCTCAGGCGATTGTTCGTTCTGGTGTTCCCTGTTGATCGCCCGCACATCTTCATCGCTGGGCAGATGGATCTGGCGGAGGCGCCTGTCCTGTTCCTCGGTTTGCCTTCGTTGATACTCACGGCGGTCCAGCCAGAGCTGGAACAGGGCCGTGAGGATGGAGGTGACGATGCTTCCCACGACACCCATAATTGCCCCGTAGATCATAACCACTAAATCGCGATCCATGTGATGCGCTCCTCAGTCGTTGTTTCCTTGTGGCCTGTCTTGCCTCCCTCCATTGAGATGGATTGCATAGTGCCGCATAATTTGCTTGACTTTACCTTGGATTTTCAACCTGCAAATCAAAACGAAAAGTAAAGTTAATTATGAGACGCGCGGTAATTCTAACATGCCCCCCGGCGAAAAAAATGAGAGAATGCGACCTGGTCTAGTTCCTCGGCCGGCTGCCAGTGAGCTGGGCG
>DATAKV010000334.1:0-1743 GCA_036261375.1 Anaerolineales bacterium | reverse complement strand
GAGCTGGCACGCAAGGAGCTGGGGCTGACCGTGCAGGAGCGCTCCATCGACCGCACCGAGGTGTATATCTGCGAAGAGATGTTCATGACAGGCACCGCGGCCCAGATCGTCGCCGTGACGAAGGTGGACCACCATCCCGTTGGCGCGGGGGTGATGGGCCCGATCACGACCAAACTGCGGACGATGTATGAGGATGTGTTACGGGGGAAGAATCAGAACTACGAGCACTGGAATCTAGCAGTATAACAAAAAATGGCGACCCTTCGGGTCGCCATCACTCAAGCAGGGCGGATTGCGCGGAGCGGTCCGCCTTACCTATTTCTCTTGAACCGCACCATCACCAGATTTTTACCGCAATCCGTGGAAGTATCGATGGTCACCGGGTCGGAAAGCGGGATATTCTGCTGATCCACGAGCTGGACATATAAGGTGTCGTTGGATGCTACCGGCGCCGTCCCCAGGACGAACTCGAAGCCGGAGGGACCATATTCCTTGTTGATGCCGCTGACCGTCTGCTGTTCGATGGTGCTTCCGCTTAATGTACCGCGCAGCACCACCACCGTCCCGATCACCGGGCTATTGTTCGCATCCACCACTGTCCCACCAACCCCCGCCCAGTTGCAGGCCAGCTCCGGATGGATGATGGTGCTTTCCACCTGCGTAAACGATCCGCCAAACGGTGCTCTGGGCGTCCGGGTAGGTTGCGCCGTCTTGGTGGGCGGCACGAGTGAGAACGACGTATTTGTCGGCAGCGGGGTGATCGTCGGGCGCGGGGTATCGGTGGGGGTTAATTCCAATGTCGGGCTGGGCGTCCAGGTAGATTGCAGCTGGATCGGTGTCACCGTAGCTGTGGGGAGCGCGTTCGAAAACGGACCCTGCCCGGGCGGCAGAAAGTTGAGCTCGGAGGTTGGGTTGAAAAATATTAGGGCGAAATATCCAGCCAGGCAGACCGTAAGAAGCAAAACCAGGATCGACAACATATCCCAGATCTGCATAGGGGCTGATGTCCGTCTGGATTGGGTTCCATCGAAGTCAAAATCGTCATTCATCCGTGTCACTCCATTAAGGCGGCTGTGATGGCTCTGCGAAGACAACCTGTGCCTGCTGGCGCTGGGCATCCACCCAATCTTTCAATGCCAGCTCCTGCAGGGTAAGATAGGCATCTGGAGAAAGCGGACGCTGTGGATCACGTTCCAGGATTCTCAGGATATGAAATCCCACGTCTGTGGCAATCACGTCGCTGTACTGACCAACCGTCAGGTTGAACGCAGCTTCCTCGATCTTCGGCTCCAGCAGATAGCCTCGCGGCACCCATCCCAGGTCGCCGCGTGTCAGCGGGTCGGCCCGCAATGCCAGCTCATCAAAATCGGCTCCGCCGTTCAACTGGGTGAGAAAGCTCAGAGCCGTGTCTTGATTATAGAGCAGAATTTGCTGGACGTGTACCTGCTCTGCGGTACTGGGGACTTCCGCAAGTATTTTGTCACGCATCCAGCCCGCTTCGGCGGCGCGTTTCAAAGAGGAACGGAAGGCTGGCTCGCTGTAGCCGTGCTCTGCCTGCCACTTCGAGAGGGACTCGGGACCCCCGACCTGCGCCGCCAGGGAGTCGATGCGCGCCTGTAGGCCGGCTTTGTCGAGGCGGAATCCCTGTGCCCGGGCGCCCTGGGCCAGGAGCAATTGGGCGGTCAGATCTTCTCTCACCTTGGTCGTGGCGTCCTCAGGCGAAACCGTCTTCCCGAGATTGGT
>DATAKV010000710.1:0-9011 GCA_036261375.1 Anaerolineales bacterium | reverse complement strand
GCAGGCCGACTCGAAGCCGGCCAGGAAGAACGAATCAAAAAGGGGCAAGATACTCTCCATGAAGCGGGTAAGCAGGGTCTCCTTATCAAAACGGGGAGGCGCTGGTTCTGTGATGTATCCATTAAAAAATAGAATGAAACTCTCATCTTTTGTCATTAAAGTAAAACACCCCCTCCCGTATCGTTTCCTTCATGTTTCGGAAAGATCGGAATTATCTTCCCTGGCCAGGGTAGACAGCTTCTCAAGCAGCGGCCTGAGAGACTCGGGGGCGGTGGTGTCGCTGGTGTGGATGGTATGGTGCGTGTTCCCGGCATCCACGGTCACCGTATATTCGTATTCATCCGGAGTGGCGGGCTCGATCAGGTTTTGCGGTATCTTGAAGAAATTGGTTTCATGGAGCAGTCTCTCCAGCTCCTGGGACTCATCGGCCGGCATCTCGTCCAGATCGATATCCGACTCGATCTCCCGGCCAATCATGCCTCCGGTCCGTCTGAAGTTTATCCGTGTCATTGTGAATAGCCTCTCGGGACGTCCTGGCTGGCAGCACTCATCAGCGAGAGCTCCTTGACCAGGGGTCGCAGTGAGCTGGGCATGGTCGAATCGTTCGTCCGGACTGTGTGATAGGTGATTCCCGCATCGACGGTGATCGTGTACTGGTACTCATCTGGCTGGAAATTCCGGATCAGATTTTCCGGCAGGTCAAAGAATTGCGCCTCTTCCACCAAACGGGTGATATTTCGCACCTTGCTGATGGGAAGGCTGTTCAGATTGAGCTCGAACCGCATGCCCCGTCCAACAAAGCCTCCGGAGCGCTTGAAAGTGATCTTAGCCATAATCACTCAAATCCTTTCTTTTCAAATTAATCTGTTCATAAGATTTGCAGGAGAACATTGTTATAAATATGTATGTGTTTTGTTAAACGATGGATGCGCAAATTTATTACTTGCATGGAAGCAATGATTGTGAGAGAAAGGTTACACTTCAGTAGGGGAAGTTCAACTGTTTTCCGGGTTGTGATGATTAAAATTTCTCGTTTGCTTGACAGTTGTACCCTGCGAGACTACAATTTTGATGAAAAATATTATAAAAATCTGTCAAGGGACAGATTGACCAACTAAAGGAGTGGATCATGACTTTTGAATTACCCAAACTTCCGTATGCAGCCGACGCGCTTGAACCCTATATCGATGCCCAGACGATGACCCTTCACCACGACAAGCACCACCAGACCTACGTCACCAATCTCAATGGGGCGATCGAAAAGCACCCCGAGCTGGCCGACAAATCGCTGGAAGACCTGTTGATGGATCTCAACGCCGTCCCCGAGGACATTCGCATGGTCGTGCGCAACCACGGCGGCGGGACGTGGAATCACTCGATGTTCTGGGAGATCATGGGACCGAACGCGGGG
The DNA here is from genome assembly GCA_036261375.1 of Anaerolineales bacterium. Lineage (GTDB taxonomy): Bacteria > Chloroflexota > Anaerolineae > Anaerolineales > Villigracilaceae > Defluviilinea. The sequence goes on along the minus strand of DATAKV010000710.1, from coordinate 7,600 downwards.
GGCGCTCCCAGCGGGGAGCTTGCTCAGGCCGTTGATTCCGCTTTCGGCTCATTCGATTCCTTCAAGGCCGATTTCGAGAAGGCTGCCAACGGTCGTTTTGGTTCCGGCTGGGCCTGGCTTGTCAAAAAGGGCAGCGGGCTGGCGATCGTCTCCACCGCCAACCAGGACAATCCGCTCTCGGATGGCATGACCCCGATCCTGGGTATCGATGTCTGGGAGCATGCCTACTATCTCAAGTATCAGAATCGACGTGCCGAGTATGTCACCAACTGGTGGAACGTTGTCAACTGGGATGCTGTGGCTGCACGGTTCAAGTAGGCTTATTCGCTGCTTGCATCCGCCCGGAAGCACGTTATAATCGGAAAGCAGCATGTAATTTCCTAGAAGGAGACAACAATGACTCACATTATCACCAGTTTGTGTGTGCGTGACCGCGGTTGCATTGACGTTTGCCCGGTGGAATGCATGATCCCGGGACAGCCGCTTAACGAGTGGCCCTGGATCTACATCGATCCGGATACCTGCATCGACTGCGGCGCCTGTGTACCGGAGTGCCCGTACGCCGCCATCTTCCCCGAAGATGAAGTTCCTGCGGCATATACGGCCAAGGGTGGGGAATATATCAGCCGCGTCGACCTGACCGGCCATTTCGAGGGAACCAACCATCACGGCGGTCCCATCGTTCTCGACACCGTCAAGCAGCTCGAAGCCGGCGAGGTGGTGGACCTGACCCCCGACATCCAGCCCAACTACGAGTTCTTCAAGAGCGGCCCGGGATATTCTTCCAAGGATATCGACAACGGAATGTAAGTGGAAGGTGTGCAGATAAAAATCCCGCAGTGATGCGGGATTTTTGTTTAAGGATTCATGGCATCGGTCAAAAGCTCCTGGCCGATCCATTGCGCCAGCCGCTCGTTGTCCTCCTCGAGGGCGACCACCACGACCAGGGGTGTGGCCTGCCAGTTTGGCGGCGTTCCGGCCAGGTACCAGGTGACATCCGATTCATCTCCTTCGGCACGCCCGATATGTGACCAGTAGTTCCCGCCATCGGCAATGTAGGCCGCGACCGCTGCACTGGCTTCCGCTGGCTGTAGAGCTTCCACAGGCATTCCCGGGGTGGGCAGGACCACCCAGCCTTCCTGAGGTGTGTTGACGGAAAGGGCAATGCGCGGCGCCGGCATGGTCCCCTGGTTGCTCAGGGCCGCCGCGGCCAGTGCTGCCTGAAGAGGCGATACATGCAACTCCGGGTTTTCCGTGCCCTCTGCGGGAAGCTCTTCACTGGCTTCGATCTGCAGCTGCGGAGAACGGTCGAAGCTAAACGTTTCGTAGACGCGCTGCAGGTCGTCATCGCCCAACTCGCTGCTGCCAAGCAGGGCCAGGCCGAACGGCTCGAGCATCGAGCCGGCAGGATACACTCCCTGGACGGCCCGGTTGATGAGCGGCTTGGCGGGGTCCCTGTTGAGCTGGGCGCCGATCTCGTTCAGGTGATTCGGGTTGAAGGTGGGCGTCGACGACATGACCAGGATCTCCCCGTTCTGGGCATTCATCAGGATGACCGCGCCCGCGTGGCCGAGCATCATCTCGTCGGCGCGGCGCTGCAGGCCTAGGTCGAGGCTGAGGCGCACATCCAGTCCCGTGGGCGACATGCCGTACAGGATGTGGCTCCACCAGATCACACCGGCCGGGTTGCCCCTGACGCCGCGCAGGTATTCGTCCATCGCGGCTTCCAGCCCGGACTGCCCATAGATGGGATGGTTGTAGCCTGTCACCGGGGCCAGGGCAGAATATTCGTAGACGCGGGTGAGACTGCCTGCCTGTCCGGTGGTCCGTGTGATGGCCTGGTCATGGCGGTCCAGAAGCATGCCGCGCTGCACGAAACGGTCCTCGATGATGCGCCGGGGGTTGTCGGTACGGTTCAACAGGTCGGGACCGCGGACCACGGCCCACCAGCCGGTGGCGAGCGCGGCGGCGAACAAGCCCAGGAAGAGAAAGGCTCCCAGTGCCAGATATGGCTGAGGCCGGGGAAGGGGCGCCGGCTCTTCATCCAGGTGGTTGCTGATCAACAGCAAAAAGAGAAGTGCAACAAAGGATGTCAGGAGCGAGGAGCCGCCGTAGGACAGGAAGGGCAGTGTGACACCGGTCAGTGGCAGCAGGCGTAGATTTCCACCCACGATCAGCAGGGTCTGGATCCCCAGGTAGGCGGTGATGCCGGCGGCCAGCAAGCGCCGGAAGAGATCGGGGGCCCGCAGGGCGGCACGCAGGCCCCGGGTAATGAGCAGTCCGAACAGGCTGATCATCCCGATCGTTCCGATCAGGCCGGTCTCTTCGGCCACAGCCGCGTAGATGAAGTCGGAGATGGCCACCGGCACCAGGGCCGGGCTGCCCAGGCCGGGACCGCGCCCTTCGATGCCGCCGTTGGCGATCGCCAGCAGGGATTGGATGATCTGGTATGCTCCGCCGCTCGGATCGTCCCACGGGTTAAGCCACGAGTCGATCCGGGCATGGATAATGTCGATGATGTAATAACCGGCCACCGATACCAGCACCAGGAACAGCAGGCTGAAGACGATCATTCTCCGCCGCCCGGTGGCCAGATAGAGGATGATGGTATACAGGCCAATAAAAATGGAGGCGGTACCCAGATCGCGCTGGAAGAGCAGCAGCAGGATGGCGATGCCGCTCAACAGCAGGGTCGGATAGATAAGTGACAGTGCCCCCACCTGGATGTGGATCCGTTCCGCCAGGTAGGCGGCCAGGTATGCGACGAGCAATAACTTGAGCGGCTCCGACGGCTGGAAGTATACGCCGCAGCATCCCAACCACAGACGGGGACCATAGCCGATCGGGTTGGTCCCCAGGAACAGGGTTACCGTGGTCAGGATCAATCCCCCGGTCAGGAGCACGTATTTGTACTTGCGCAGGAAGGAGAGCGTGCCTGGCAGCTGCAGGCCGAACATGAACACCAGCGCGCTGATCCCCAGCCAGAGCGCCTGCCGCGCGCCAAACCCGGAATCCAATCGCCAGACGGTGAGCAGCCCCCAGCCGCTGAGCAGAGCGGCCACCGGGAAGAGATACGGGTCGGCATCGGGGAGCCGCTGGACAATGGACTGGTTGACGCGATAAGCCACAGCGCACCACATCAGCAGAGCCAGCCACTGCGACCAGCGGAAGTCTACTTCCAGGGTGCGGGCGCGCACGGCGGGCGACAGCGTGATGATCAGCGTTTGCAGGATCAGGAACCCGGCGGCGAACTTCAGCAGGTTCCCCTGGATGACACGGTTCATTAGAGATACTTGTGGACGAGCAGGTCCAGCTTTTGAAGGGTGGCGGGAGGGATGACGTCCCGGCGGGTGATCAGGGCGGTCGAGAGGGCATGTTTGCACTCGCAGTGCCGCTCGGGCTTCAGGATCTTCACCAGGCGGCGGACCGCCTCCTGCGCCAGGGCTGTATTTTTATGGAGCGTCTGGATCACCATATCCACAGTGACGGGCGCTTCGCTCTCGTGCCAGACGTCGTAATCGGTGATATGGGCCATGGTGGCATAACAGATCTCGGCTTCACGGGCCAGGAAGGCTTCCGGCGAGGCGGTCATCCCGATGATCGACATGCCCCAGGCGCGGTAGGTCATCGATTCACCTTTCGTCGAAAAGCGCGGACCTTCGATCGTAATGAATGTCCCGCCGCTGTGAACGGTGCCGCCTGCCTCCCGGACGGAAGTTTCAAGAACTGCGGACGTCTCGGGACAGAACGGGTTGGCCACACTGATGTGCGCCACCAGTCCTTCGCCGAAGAAGGAGCGGGCCCGGCCGTGAGTGTTGTCGTAGATCTGGTCCGGAACAACGATATGGCCCGGCGATAAGTCCTCCTTTAACGAGCCACAGGCACTGACGCTGATGATGCGCTGCACGCCCAGCGACTTCAGAGCATAGATGTTGGCACGGTAAGGGACGTCGCTCGGCGTGATGTGATGGCCGATGCCATGGCGGGCCAGAAAAGCCACACGCTGTCCTTCGAGGGTGCCGACCACCACCGGCGCGCTGGTCCGTCCAAAGGGTGTGTCGAGGTTATATTCGCGGGTCTCGTGCAGTCCGGGCATTGCATACAGCCCGGAGCCGCCAATGATCGCCAGCGTGACTTGTTCGGCCATATCTGACCTCCTGAATTAAACACTCACCTTACCCAGAATATCCCATAAAAGCCCGCACCCCTGTTTTCGGGAAATCTGAGTTGTGTAAGTGGAGATGCGCGTACCATGAGTTAAACAGTGATGGAAGGGGCTACACCCTCATCCACATCGAGGCGGATGCTGAAAATGGTATTTCCGCACTTGAATTCATCCCCCGAGATGACAACGGCGGGTGTTGTCAGCTTTTGCTGGTTAAGAAGGATCCCATTCGTGGAGTTGAGATCCTCCAGCCACCACTGGCTATGGTGAAAGGTGACGCGGGCATGGTGGGCCGACATCGCCTCATCCATGACCGAGAGGTCACAGTTCGTGTCGCGTCCAATGACGATCTCGGACTGGTTGAAGTGCCGGGTGCTCTCGCGGCCGGGGTCGATGCGGATATAGAAAGTGATGCCCAGTTTGCGCTGGATCGAGAGCCGCGATCCCTGCTGCTGCAGTTCCTGAAGGAGGGTAATGAATGCCCACGCCAGAAATGCATACAGCGCAACCGCCAGGGCAAGCCGCAGTACGAGGACAACGGTAGCGATCATCGATCGAAGGGATCTTCGTTGGGTTTTTTCTTGTCGGGTCTCAGGTCGACTGTGTTCTGGTTGTTCCGGTCGATCACGGCTGTGGGCCGCTCGTTCATGCCCGGTTCGAGGTCAAGGGGGGAGGTGTTGGCAAGGTCGGGGCGGGGAGGCGGTGAGTCCTGTCCAAAGATCAATGCCACACCGGCCAGCGAGATGACGTCGCCAGGGTAGAGCACGGTCTGGCTGGTGCGCTGTCCATTGACGTATGTCCCGCCGGTGGAATTCAGGTCGAATAGCACGAAGCGTCCCTTGATGGCACGCAGCTGGGCATGGTTGCGGGAGACGCGCGGGTCGTCGATCACCAGCTGGTTCTCGAGCCGGCGGCCGATGTTGACCACCGCTTCATTCAGCGGGTGGACCTTGACGCCTTCGACGATCAGGAAGGCGTTCTCCGGGATGGCATTCGATTCGTCGGGTGAGGCGCTGCTGGCGTTCTGCATCCCCTGGGTTTCGCCCACCGGCTCCAGCTTGTGGGAAGCCACCACCCGGACCTCCTCGGCGGAATACGTGTCGTCGGTGGTGATGGTGATGATCGGCTGGCCCACGAACTTCAGCCCGGCATCCCGGCCGGCCGTGGTGATGATATTCCTGAGCGTATCGAGGGTCTGCTGTTCCTTCCACATTGGGGAGGTCTCGGTCGATACGATCAGGGTATAGACGTTGGGCGCAAGGGGGCTGTCATTCTTCTGCTGGACGATATTTTCCCGAAGGGCTGTTGCCAGATGCTGGATGACGCGGTCCTCCAGCTTCAGTCCCGGTATGATCCCCGCCAGATGGTCCTCGACCAGCTTCTGTAGATTCGCTTCCAGTTGTTCAAGTTTTAACATCATAGAGGTTCTCGAACCGGTGACCCGGTTTGAGTATTATAGAGGCGAGATGTAAAATCTGCAAGATAAGGAATGCTTGCAGTTTCAAAAGGATTCCCCTCCGGGATATTTCTGCTTATTTGAGTCGCTGGTTGCAGTTGGGACAGCACTCTTCGTCCAGGCTGACGGCAAACCCGCAGCGCGGACAGGCAGTGGGATGGGCATCGCCCATCGGCGCGCCGCAGGCCAGGCAGCTGCCTTCACCGAGCGGATTGGCCGAGCCGCAGTAATCGCAGGTGATGCGCGTCAGGCGCTCGGAGAGCTTTTTGGACGCGCCCAGGTTGACCACGGCCCGGTCGATCACGCTCCAAACTCTGTCGGAGAGCTGGATGTTTTCGATATCCTGGGCCAGGTCGTCGAGCCGGCCAAGCAGGCTGAACGGGTTGCGCAGGGCAGAGAAGGCCGTCTGCCCAAGGCTTGCGGCCACGCCCAGCCAGGCCTGCTGGCCGATCTCCAGCATCACGCCGTCCTCCACGGACTGAATGTTGATCGTCATGGCGGTGTGCCCGCCGGAGCCGGCGCCCATGCGGGTGGCGATCTGGACGGCCATTTTATCCTTTGTGCCCAGGACTTGGGCGTGCAGGTTGCCGCGGTTGAATTCGGCCATCAGGGCGTGGGCGATATCGTTCGGCTTGATGTTCCCGTAGAAGATTCGTCTGTCCATGTTATCGATTATAATCCTTTACAGGCGACGACGATTCAGTCGTCGCATTCCATGTCTTATGAATGTCTACGCAATGAAACGGATTTGGTTTAACATTCTCATGGGGGTGGGCATCCTGGCCGTTCTGGGAGTGGGAATCTTGTCAGCACCCGGCCCGGCCGGGGCTTACCAGGAGGCGGCCACCCCGGCGGGCGTCGTCATCACGGTGACCTACACCGATCCGATCAATGTACGCAGCGGTCCGAGCACGACCCTGTACCCGATCATCGGACAATTGAACCCCGGAGCGACCGCTCAGGCACTGGGCGTATCGACGGCCCGGGAATGGGTGCAGATCGCCTTTCCGGGTGGCGTGAACGGGACGGGCTGGGTCTATGCGGCGTACGTGTCCGTCTCGGGCGGTGAGCTGCAGGTGGCGGAATCGCCGCCGACGCCCACGCCTCTGGTCACCAATACGGTCGACCCCACCCTGGCGGCGCAGTTCACCATCCAGCCGACCCTGACGCGCCTGCCGACCTTCACGCCTCCGGCGCCGCTGACGATGCCCCAGTATGAGGATCAAAGCCCTTCCACGACCCGTGTGTTCGGGATCTTCATTGTCACGCTGGGACTTCTCGGCGCGCTGGGGTTGATTGTTTCCTTCCTGCTGCAGAAATAAGTTGAGAGGCTCGATGCGCAAGCTGAAAGTGGCGGCCTGTGTGGCTGTGTGTCTCGGGATGCTGATGCTGATGGCCTGGCTCGGCCCGGACACACCGCGCGTGCTTGCCCAGCAGCCCACGGGCAATGTGCCTACGGTGACGGGCACGCCATCCGGGCCGGTTGTCCGCGTTGATCAAAGTCTGCAGACAATAATTGTGTATGCTGGCCCGGGCTCGTTCGATTATCCGGCCATCGGGGTGCTGCTCGCCAATGAGACCGCCCCGGCCACCGGGCGTGCCCGCGGCCGGGAGGACTGGATCCAGATCTATTATCCGGGGGTGCCCGGCTCGGTGGGCTGGGTCTGGGCCCTGCAGGTCGGCCTGTCACCCGGGGCGCTGCTGCCGCTGGTGGATGTCCCGCCGACCCCCACGCCGGTGGCGACTCCGACCCTTCCGGAAGACCTGGTGGAGGCGTTCATCGGCGAACAGACGCCGACCCGCCTGCCCACGTTCACACTTCCGGCGCCCATCGATCTGCCGGAGTTCTCCGATGACACTGATAACCAGACAGGCTTCCCGGCGGGTCTGCTGATCATCAGCCTGGCGCTGTTCGGTTTCCTCGGCGCGGTGATATCGTATTTGCGGGGGAGATAGTTGTTCCGCCATCACGACGAAGC
>DATAKV010000315.1:0-6987 GCA_036261375.1 Anaerolineales bacterium | reverse complement strand
ATGAGCTCCGCGAGTACTGGACGATGCTGCTGGGCAAAATGCAGGTGACCACACCCGACGAGCACACAGACCGCATGGTCAATATCTGGAATGCCTACCAGTGCATGATCACCTTCAATATGAGCCGCTCGGCGTCCTATTTCGAAAGCGGCATCGGGCGCGGCATGGGCTTCCGAGACTCGAACCAGGACCTGCTGGGCTTCGTGCATATGATCCCCGAGCGCGCCCGCGAGCGCATCCTGGACCTGGCAGCCACGCAATTGAAGAATGGCGGCGCTTTCCACCAGTACCAGCCCCTGACCAAACGCGGCAACAACGACGTGGGCTCCGGCTTCAACGACGACCCGCTGTGGCTGGTGCTCGGCGTATCGGCCTACGTCAAGGAAACAGGCGACGAGTCCATACTGAAGGAGCGGGTCCAGTATGAGAACGAGCCTGGGTCGGAGAGCCCGCTGTATGAGCATTTGCAGCGTTCCATCCAGTACACCCTCGACCGGCTGGGACCCAACAACCTTCCCCTTATCGGCCGCGCCGACTGGAACGATTGCCTGAACCTTAACTGCTTTTCCGATACACCGGGCCAGTCCTTCCAGACCACAACCAATAAAGACGGCCTGGTGGCGGAGAGTGTCTTCATTGCGGGATTATTTGTATTGGCCTGCAGTGAGATGGAAGAGATTGCGGATCATTATGTTGAAGGTCAAAAGTCAAATGGCTCACCAACCTTCGACCTTCAACCTGCAGCCTTTTACTCTAAGGCTGCCTCCGAGATGGAATCCACCGTATGGCAGGCCGGCTGGGACGGCGACTGGTTCCGCCGCGCCTATGATGACTTCGGCCATGTGCTGGGCTCAAAGGACAACACCGAAGGACAGATCTTTATCGAGCCTCAGGGCATCTGCGTGATGGCCGGGCTCGGCGTGGAAAATGGCAACGCGCTCAAAGCGCTGGACTCGGTCGAAAAGTATCTTGCCACACCGCACGGCATCGTCCTGCAGCAGCCGGCGTTCAGCCAGTATTATCTGCATCTGGGTGAGATCTCCTCCTACCCTCCGGGTTACAAGGAGAATGCGGGTATCTTCTGCCATACCAATCCGTGGATCATGATCGCCGAGGCAGTCGCCGGGCGCGGGGATAAGGCGTACGATTACTACACACGCATCAACCCGTCGGCGCGGGAGGAGATCAGCGAGCTGCATAAGTGTGAGCCGTATGTCTACGCCCAGATGATCGCCGGCCGGGACGCGGCCACCCATGGCGAAGCCAAGAACTCCTGGCTCTCCGGCACGGCGGCCTGGAATTACGTCGCCATCACGCAATCCATTCTCGGCATCCAGCCGACACTGGATGGACTGCGGGTCAAGCCGGTCCTCCCGTCGGCGTGGAGGGGCTTCGAAGCTGTGCGCGAGTTCCGGGGAGTCCGCTACGATATCTCCGTCCAGCGGGAAGGCAAGGGGAACCAGGTCTCCCTCGAGGTCAATGGCCATCCCATCGCAGGGACGATTATCCCTCTGCCCGATGGCGATGTAAAAACCTTAATAGTGAAGGCGGTTCTCCGTTGATGAAACGATCTCTGACGTTATTCGCCGTCCTGTCGATCCTGCTGGCCGGGTGCGCCGCCGGCGCCGTGCCGAATGAGGCGACGCCCACTCCCTATCCCACTCCCATCCGCGAAACGTTCACCGTCCAGAGCGGCGATATTAGGGTAGAGGCCAAGCTCAGCGGACGGGTCTCACCGCTGGCCTTGCATACCGTGTACTTCCAGATGAATGGGCAGGTCCGTGAAGTCTATGCCAATGTCAACGACGAGGTGACCGAAGGACAGCTGCTTGGGGAGTTGGCTGAAGCTCAGGAGCTGCGCGCCCAGGCCGACGAAACCCAGCGCATCATCCGCCGCGCCCAGATCGACCTGGAGATCGCAGAGCTGACCCTCGAGCAGTACAGAGGCCAGGGTCGATCGGAAAATGAGATCAAAATCCAGGAGTTGCAGGTGGAGCTGGCCCAGATGAAGCTGGACGAAACCCTGCAAAGCCTGGGGATCGATCCCGAGTCGCCCGTGACCGACGAGCTGGAGGCGCAGGTGGCGCAGGCGCGTGTCTTTTCGCCTGCCGACGGGACGATCATTGCCGGCGTGAATGTGGGACGTAACGTCACTACGACGACCCCTGCTTTTATCCTAGGCGATCCCGATCGATTGGAGATCGTTGCCGAACTGGATGCCAGTAAGGGCGACACCGAAGTGCGTGAAATGTTCGAAGGCATGCCGGTGACAGTCACTCTGGATGCCAACCCGGACGTGGAACTAACCGGCACGATCCGTCAGCTGCCATCCCCTTTTGGAACTGGCGAGAGCGACGAGCGCGTCATTCACGTGGTCATCGACTCACCTCCTTCTGCCAGCACCTATCAAAGCGGCGACAAGGTCACCGTGACGGTACAACTTGCCAACAAGGAAGCCATCCTATGGCTGCCGCCGGATGCCATCCGCAAAGCCGGCGGGCGGACGTTCGTCATCATTAACGGTGAGACCGGTCCCGAGCGCGTCGACATCGAGATCGGCCTGCAAACGCGGGACAGGGTGGAGATCGTCTCCGGCCTGGAGGAAGGACAGGTCGTGGTTGGGCCGTAATGAGCCGTGCTCTAGCCGCCGTCACCGGCGGCGCGGACGCCGCCTAGAGCAACCTCTATGAATTTCTTCTCTCGCCTCACCTCCCTCGCCCTCCAGGTCTGGGCTACCGCGGGGATTGCGTTCAAACGCCTGCTTACCCAGCGTTTTCTTAGTCTCGCCTCTATTGCGGGACTGATGATCGCCTCCGGGTTCGTCCTGAGCGTGCCGCTTTACGCGGATGCCACCTATTTCCGCTTGCTGCGTGAGGAGCTTCTGGCCGGGCGCGAGCTGGAGCTGACCCAGAAGCGGGTCGATTACGCGCCGCTCTCGTTCGTATTCGAGCTCAAGGCCGCCGGCAGGAACAGTCCGCAGTGGCAGAATGTAGTGGAGGTGGACGAGTACCTTTCGGATGGGGCACTACGCGCCATTGACCTTCCCATCCACCAGATGGTGCGCCGCTTCCGCACGGACGGTTATTTTATGTTCCCGCCGCGCGATCCGAGCGACCCCGGTGCACAATACTCACTGACGACCGCCAACTTCGCCTTCATCACACCGATGGAGGAGACCATTCTCGTGGTAAACGGTGCGCTGCCCCAGCCATTCGTCTCCCTGTTGAATGAAGGGGACGCGATTGAAGCGATGGCGAGTGAAACCTTTGCCAATGAGTTCGGGGTCCAGGTCGGGGACACATACTCCCTGCGCACGGAGACGCGCCAGCTGCCGGTCTATATCGCCGGCTTATGGCGGGCCGTAGATCCATCAGCTCCGTATTGGGATGTCAAGGATCAGAACCTGCTCCTGGTCCATGAAGAGACGTATGCGGGCATCATCAGCGACACGGTGGATGACGAGTTGGTCAACTCAACCTGGACCATCACGGCCGATGGATCATCATTGCATGCAGGGGATGTCCAGGCGCTGGAAGACCGCATCCGCAGCATCGAGAGCCAGGCTGCCGCACTCCTTCCAAACACTGCCTTGATCGCCTCCCCGCTCGAAGCTTTGGCTCGCTACCAGGAGAACGCACCCACCCTCACTTATTTGTTGTTCGCCTTTAGTGTTCCCATTCTTAGTTTGATCCTGGCCTTTATCGGTCTGGTTGCCGGTCTCATTGTGGGGCAGCAGCGCGGCGAGATGGCGATCCTGCGCAGCCGCGGCGCGAGCGCCTTCCAGGTGGTCGGTATTTCGTTACTACAGGGAGTTATCCTCGGCGCGGTCGCGCTGGCGGGCGGGATCGGGCTCGGGTACTGGATCACCCACTCCATCGGCCGGGCACGCAGCTTCCTCGACTTCAGCGCGGCAGGCGGCCTGCGCGTGGACATGACACCGCAGATCCTCGGCTACGGTTTGCTCGGCATTGGCATTATCCTCATTATTCAGGTTCTCATCCCTACTTTGAGCGCGGCAGAGAACACCATCGTCTCCTACAAACAGGAGCGCGCTCGTTCCTTCCGCATCCCCTGGTGGCAAAGATACTGGCTGGATGTCATCCTTCTGATCCCCGCCGGCTATGGATTGTGGCAGCTGACCGAGCAAAGCAAAGATGCGCTGAGTGGAGCAGAAGGGATCCCCGACCCGCTTCAGAACCCGCTCCTGCTGCTGGTTCCGGCGCTGGGCATTTTCTCCGTTGCACTTTTTACACTGCGGCTGGTTCCACGCCTGATGGCATTGATCTCCTGGGCACTACGGCCGTCGAAAAGTGTCGGCCTGCTGATGGCTGCCCGCTACCTCGAGCGGACACCCGCGTTCTACAGCGCGCCGCTGGTCCTGCTGGTGCTGACTCTTGGCCTCTCCGCCTTCACCGCATCCCTGGCGCGGACCCTCGACAGCCAGCTCGATAAACAGATCCATTACCAGGTCGGCGCGGACATGAACCTGATTGAGCTGGGCACAACCTTCAACGAAGATGCACCCAGCCCCGTGTACACTTTCGGTCCCGTCGAAGATCATCTGACCCTTCCTGGTGTAGAATCGGCCACGCGCGTCGGGCGCTATAAATTTACAGCCATCGTCCCGAGTGGCAGCCTGCAGGGGACCTTCCTCGCCATCGACCGCTTGACCTTTCCCACGGCCGCCTACTGGCAGCGTGACTTCGCCTCGGAGCAGCTGGGCGTGCTGATGAACCAGCTTGCTGCCAATCCAAAGGGAATTTTGGTACCCGAAACCATGCTCACCCAGCAAAAACTCGAGGTGGGCGATACTCTGCGGGTTTCCATTACCACTGGCGTAGCGGGAGAATCCATCCCTTTCGAATCACCGATCGTGGGTTCCTTTGAGCTCTTCCCGACCTGGTACCCGGAAGACGGCGCCATGATCGTCGGTAGTCTCGAAGAGCTTTTCCTGACCGCTGGCGCGGAATATCCGCACGAAGTCTGGCTGGGTACCGGGCGTGAGGCGGATCCTGAGTCCATCGCCTATGCCGTGCGCGGCTTCAGCATTTTACTGGACCAGCAGGCCGACCAATCCAAACTGGTACAGAATGGATTGAACACGATCGTCCGTGATTGGAAATCGGCCGAGCTCAACATCCGTGCCGAGCAGCGACGACCGGAACGGCAGGGATTGTTTGGTCTGCTTTCGGTCGGATTCGTGGCCTCGGCGCTGCTCACCGTGCTCGGCTTTCTGCTGTATGCGCTGTTCTCGTTCCGCCGCCGATTTATCGAGATGGGCATGCTGCGGGCCATCGGCCTGTCCATCCGGCAAATGACTGCCCTGCTCGCTGCTGAACTGGCATTCCTTGTTTTGCTCGGCATCGGTGTTGGGACAGCCCTGGGTGTATTCGCCAGCCGGTTGTTCGTCCCCTTTTTGCAGATCGGCGCCAGCGCGCAGTCGCAGTATCCGCCGTTCCAGATCGAGATCGCCTGGCTCTCGATCGCCCAGATCTACGTGCTGTTCGCGCTGCTCTTCGTCGCCGCCTTGAGTGTGCTGTCTGCACTGCTGGTGCGGATGAAGATCTTCCAGGCCATCAAGTTAGGAGAGACCACGTAGAGTATGTCATTCAAGGAGACTCTTCAGTCGCAAAGAACGCTCCTTGAGAGTGACAGAAGTCAATAATTATGAATGAGCCTTTAATCCTTTGCGAGAACCTAGTCAAGATCCACCGCCTGAACCAGGAGAGCGGCGCTTCGGTGGAAGTGCAGGCGTTGCAGGGTCTCGATATCACGGTTGCCGAAGGGGAGATGCTGGGCATCGTCGGGGCGAGTGGCAGCGGCAAATCGACTCTGCTCAACATCCTCGGCGGGCTGGACCGCCCCACGGGAGGTCGTGCGGTTGTCGGCAAGCATGATCTCGGTCGCCTGAGCGAAAGCGCCATGAACGAGTATCGCCGCAAAACGGTCGGATTCGTCTGGCAGCAGGGCGCGCGCAACCTGATCCCGTATCTGACCGCCGCGGAAAACATCGAGCTGCCGCTCACCCTCTCGGGACAGGCTGGCCGCTCCAGGCGGGAACGGGCGTTGGAACTGCTGGAACTGGTAGGGTTAAGCGATCGAAAGGGGCATCGCCTCGAGGAGCTTTCCGGCGGCGAGCAGCAGCGCGTCGCTATTGCGATTGCCCTGGCCAACGGTCCAAGATTGCTGCTGGCCGATGAACCCACCGGCGAGCTGGACACGGCCACCGCCCAGATCATCTATGACCTGCTGCGTGACCTGAACAAACGACTCGGGCTCACGATGGTGATCGTCAGCCATGACCCGGGCATTGCACGCCACGTGGACCGTGTCGTCGCCGTGCGGGATGGCAAGCTGGCGAGTGAAACCGTCCGTGTCCAGAAAGTCGACAGCGACGAGCACCACCTCGTCGAGCTCGCCGTCCTGGATGCTGCAGGCCGGCTGCAGATCCCTCGCGAAGTTCTGGAGGAATTTGGCATCCAGCGCCGTGTGCTGATCGAAACGACGGTGGATGGCATCCTCATCCGCAAGCCGAACGGAGAACATCCCGGTGTGGACCACGGCCCATCGTCCGCCGAAAGAGATATGGCTGAGTCGGAACCGCTGCATGTCCCATCGGGTCTCTCCCGCATCTGGCAGTCCATCACATCGAAGTTCAAGCGCGAGGGCCGGCAATGAGTCATGTGATCGAAACACACGATCTGTGGCGGGTCTATCCTTCGAAGATGAACGCAGACGGCATCCCTGCCCTGCGCGGTGTCCATCTGGCCGTCGAAGGCGGCACATTCGTTGCCCTGAAAGGCCGTTCCGGGAGCGGTAAAACAACGCTGCTGAACTGTCTCGCCGGCCTCGACCGGCCAACTTCGGGAAGCGTGACCGTTCTCGGCCACGATCTTATGAAGATGAGCGACCTGGAGCTGACCACCTGGCGGCGTGAGCAGATCGGGCTGGTGTTCCAGTCCTTCGGTCTGCTGCCAACGCTTTCAG
>DATAKV010000706.1:0-14733 GCA_036261375.1 Anaerolineales bacterium | reverse complement strand
ACCAGATAGGGAATCATGTTTTGCAGAGCGGGCATCAAATCGTTTTGTCCGGCCACGGAAGCATGCCAGTCCCGCTCCAGTTTTGAGAGGGATACGCCAAAAGCGATCTCCGGGCCGCGCTCACAGTCTGCGCCGCTGGCGTAGGCCTGGGCAAGGGTCAACAGGCCTGAGGAGCCGTACAGCTCGTGCAGATAGCCGGTAAACGAGCGGGATTCGGCATAGGCCAGAAACGCCCGGCCCGCGTCGGCCGGAAAGGAGCCGCACAAGTTGCGGAGGGGAATCCAATCCTGCCGGGAAACCGCCTCCCGAAAGACACGTTCATATTCGGGGTTGGGGGCAACCTCTGCCAGAACTGCCGCTCCCTCCCGCAACCAGGCAGGGATATGCGGGTATCCTTCCCCCACAGCACGATACATCATGACATGCATGAGCTCATGCGGGATGCGCTGCTGCATCAGGACGTCCTTCTCCGGGCCAGGCTCGATCGCCACCATGACCACCCCCAGCGACGGGTCCGCGTGGCCCGCGATCCAGTCTCGGCTGCCTGCCGACAGGGTGCCGCGCAGGTCATCGACGTTCCGGTACAGATAGAATTCCACAGGCTTGGAAGTATCCACCGGCAATAAATGGCTGACGGACTCCAGCCCGGCATCCAGGGCATTCCAGGCGGACTGGCCGAACTGCGCATCTCCGTTATACCAGTTGATCTGCAGCGCGCCCGATTCCAGGGTCTGCCAGGGAAAACGCTCATCGGTGTAGCGGACCGAGAACACCTCGCTGTACATTGTATTACCATCGGGCAGGGTAAAACGGTAGTTCCAGCTCACCCGGCTGAAGGGGCGCAGAGAATTTCGTCGTGTGTCGTAGCGGTATTCCGCCCGGCCATCGGACTGCAGATTCAGCCGCTCAATGTGGGTAATTCCCTGGGATTCGTCCAGGATGACGATCGCGACCTCCTGGATGGGGATCGCAGCCCTGACCGTGGCGACGAACGTGACCTGCTCCCCGAACTGCACCGAAGCCCCCACATTTTCCAGCTCGATCCCCGACTGGGCCCGGACCGGGTGCCCGTTAAACAAGGTCGCCTTCAGGAGAAGCAAAATCAAAAAAGTCCTGCGAAAGGTACTTTTCATCGCCCCAGAAACACCAGCAGCGGCGTCAGCGTGAGCGGGCTGAGCAGGGTGCTGATGAAGATGACTGCCGTGACCAGTTTCGAATCCAGCTGGTATTCCGTCGCCAGCACCGTGGCGCTGACCATGCTGGGCATGGACGCCTGGGTCACACTCCCCTGCCGGGCTGCGCCGCCGATCCCGAACAGGCCGGTCAGCAACATGGCGATCATTGGGGCGATGAGCAGCCGCAGGGATACGCTCAACTGCATGGCCCGCACGCTGCCCGAAAGCTGGACGCGGGTCAGCTCCACGCCGAGCAGGATGAGCATCAGGGGAATGGTGCCGCCGGCCGCCAGCTCCACAGCCCGCTCCACCGGTCCGGGGATCTGCAGGTCAAAGGCATTGATCAGGATCGCAAGAATGACCGCGTACAGGGTAGGGATTTTGAACAGGCCCAGGGCTGCCTCCTTCAGGTTCATATGACCGAGGGAGGCGATCAGGACGCCAAGAGTGTAGAAGAGAAGGGTGGTTGTCGCAAAATAGATTCCTGCATACGAGAGCGCCTGCTCGCCGAAGGCAAAGGAGACCAGGGGCAGGCCATAGTTGCCGGTGTTGGCGAACATGGTCGTGATGAGTATGGATGTCAGCGTGGGGCGATCAAGCTTGAACAATGTACCCAGAAGAAATGTAATGATCCCCATGCTCAATACTACGCAGATGGTTAACAGGATCACACCGATCGCTTCGTCGATCTTGAGCCGGTTCTGAAGAAGCAGATCGAAGATCAGGACCGGGCTGAAAACATAAAATACCACACGCCCAAGGCTGCGGGCATTGATATCGAGTAGTTTTCCCAGCGCGAAACCTGCTCCACCGAGGAGCAGGATGGGCAGGATGTTGTTGGCAAAGGTGGAAGCGAGGACGGGGAAGGACATGGGGTTGTCTCGATCAAGTCAGAGTCTCGAAATTATAACCCGTCAACCTATGCCGGCAGGCCAATAACTCTTATAGCCGTGCTCTCAAAGAGCAGGAGCCTTGCGAAGAGGATCGCAAGGCTCCTGACAATGGTTTCCTTAAAGTTCTGATCTTTTACACGTCATCTTCTTCGGGCTCGGAGAGGTCGTCATCCGGGTCGAAGGCCAGCAGGTCAAAACGGTCGAGGTCCTCGGTGAAGGCCAGGTTGTCGAGGGCTTCCTCCAGAAAGGCAATCTGTTCCTCATCCTCAGACAGATCGAGCAGGTTTTCGAGATAGGTGCGGACATCCTCACCGCCGATCTGCGACAGGGACCAGATGATCGCACTCAAAACCGTGCCATCCTCTTCCTCGCCCAGCATCCGGAGGAGCAGCGGCCGCGTGGACTTGAGCGCAAGCTCGCCCGCGGCCTGGACGGCAGCCCGGCGGATATTGTCATTCTCGTTGACGAGGGCACGCGTGACTTCATCGGCCCAGCGCTCATCTGCAGAGCGGCCCATGGCGGTCAGCGCGCTCACCTGCCAGTGGGGTTCATCCCGGCGAAAGGAGGATTCTATGAGGGTCGCGACTTCAGAGCGGGAGGAGTAGCCCAGTGACTCCAGCGCAGTACGGCGTACCCGGACGTCATCTTCACTGGTGATGGAAGTCAGCAGAGCATCCTCCACCTGACGATAGATGCTTTCGGGGATTTCCTCCAGCTCACCCAGGTCCACGAAGAGGTTGAGGGCATTGGCCGCCTCGACGCGGACATGCGTATCGGGATCGTTGCGAAGCATATCCAGGAAGGAGGGAACGAGCTTGACATCCTCCGATTCATCCAGCAGGCGGATGGCACGCGACCGCACCTGGGGATCGGGGTCGGTCAGCAGAGCGCTGGCGAAGTCGTCGAATGAGACGAGGGTATCGTTCTCTGCCAGGGCGTCCAGATCCTCGAGCAGGGTCAGCTTCCGGCTGAGCTCGACTTGCGGCCAGACGTCGAGCAGGGTCTTCAGCTCAAGAGTTCCGATATCTGAAAACTCCTGTAGGTAGCGGCGTGGAAAATCCCGGCTGTCGGCCAGCAGGGTGTCCAGCACTTTTTGAAAGGAGATGGGTTCAGTATTCATTTAGGGAATGGTAACCGTAACGGGGTTGAGGAAGTCCATGACATTGACATAGATCATGAAGAGCAGCAGGAATGCCATGCCCATGCCATGGACGAGGTTCTCGATCTGCGGTGAAACGCGCCGGCGGAAGATCAGCTCAGGCAGGATGAAAATGATCCGGCCGCCATCCAGGGCAGGGAAGGGGAACAGGTTGAAAACGCCCAGACTGATGGTCAGAGAGGCGAGCAGTTCGAGTGTGCGGATGGGCTGGTCGATCGGGTCGGTGGAGACTGGAGCGGAAGGAGAGCCGCTGTTTTCGACGTTACTGACCGCCTCCATGTCACGCGACACACTTTGTCCCAGGATATCGAAAATGCCTTTCAACCCGATGATGCGCCCCTGCTCGGGAGCCACCGTTCCGCGGATCAACTGGGCCGGCAGAGCGATCAACGCCCGGACCGTGTAGCCTGTATAGCGGGCTCCCAGGCCGAGGGTTTCGGTCCAGTTGCCGGTCCGTTTGAATGGGACGCTCAGGCCAACGCCGATCATCGCCCTCTGTTCCGCTTCGTTCAGGCGCGGGACGGCGGTGAGCTCGACTTCCTCCCCTCGGCGGTCCACGAGGAACTCGACGGGTTTGTCCACGTTCTCGTCGACGATCAGGCGCAGCTCATCGTAGTTGTTGATCGTCTCGCCGTTCCCAGTAATAAAAATGTCGCCATCCTGGAAACCGGCCGCAGCGGCAGGGCTTTCCGGACTGACGGAGGCCACGAGCACGCGATCCGTATCGGGGACGCCGACGCGGCTGAAGATAATTGCATAAATGACGACCGCGGCCAGCAGGTTCATCGCCGGACCGGCGACAAGCACGAACAGCCGCTGCCAGGGGCTGGCGGCCGCCAGGCCGCCAGGTACATTCGGGTCGTTTTCACCCTTCGGACGCACGAAGCCTCCGAGCGGGAGCCAGTTGAGGGTGAAGCGTGTGCCCTGCCATTTGAAAAGGGTGATCGCGCCGGGGGTGGGGAGGCCAATCCCGAATTCTTCGACTTCGATCTTGCACAGGCGGGCTGCAATAAAGTGACCCAGCTCGTGGATCAGGACCATGCCGCCGAACGCAAGGATAAACACAATCCAGGTTAAAGCAGTTTCGTTCATAAAAGGTTCCTTCGCGCGAGATTATATCGCCTTTTGAAAAGACGACCCGTTATAGTGAGATATTTCTAATACTATACATATGTCCTACCCGGCGTGGAAACGGCCACGGGTCCAGGGCTGTTTTATAATATCGAGCAATCCACAGCCGATGAACGTTAAAGCCCTTTTCATCCATCTCATATCCCGCCTGTCAAGGATGGCCTATACCATGTCTACTGACTGCCCGTTCTGTAAGATCGTTTCGAATGGAGCCAAAGCGACGGTCGTATACCGCGACGAGCAGGTGACCGCCTTCCGGGATATTCACCCGGTCGCGCCGACCCATATCCTGATCGTCCCCAACAGGCACATTGAATCAGTGGCCGCGCTCGAAGCGGAGGATGAACCATTGATGGGACATCTCTTTACGGTGGCGCGCAAACTGGCCGAGGAGGAAGGCATTGCCAAAAGCGGGTTCCGGCTGATCACGAACACCGGCGCCAACGGCGGACAGACTGTCTTTCACCTGCATGTGCATTTGATCGGGGGGCAGCGAATGAAATACCCGATGGGATGAGGTGCGAGAAATAAGAGAGTAGGGGGAGGGGATAGTGTGACTGGCAGGATTCAGCGTTTCGAAAGCGGGCTGCCTTTTAGCTTGCTGCTTGGCTGGCTCGAGCGGTAGGCGTAGTAACCGAGTCCCACTCCGCCCAGCAGGAGGAGCAGGCCAAAAATGCCCAGGACAGAGGACCGTCCGCCTTCCTCGATGTTTTCAGTATCGGCGGCCGTCACCGTTTTGGACTGGGCGCCGAAGTCCACCGAGGCGCGGTCGCCGGCTTTGACGGTCAGGTTGTAGCTCAAGAGCATGGTGGGATTGTAATTATCCGGTACCGCCACACTAATATTGTATTGCCCGCCGGGCACATCCAGGAAACAGGTACGCACCGGTTCGAGCAGGTCCGGATCCACGGCTGAGGTGGTCGGCTGCTGCTCGGAATAGGAGCCGTTCAGATTGGTAAGGCTGACTGCGCCACCGTCGATGCCGAACTCGGTCTCCTGACGCAGGGCATCGCCGTTCCCATCGTCGAAAAGGAGTACACAGACTTCTGTGGTCCCGCTAACGGGTGTGACTGTGGCTGTTGGGGGCAGGAGCGTCGGCGCCGGGCCGGCCGTGGGTGCATCCTGCACGGCCAGACCCACCACCAGCTGCTGGCCGATGGTCAGTGTACAATTTTCATCCAGGCGGGTATTGAACTGGCGCAGCTGAGGAACACCGATCCCGTGTTTCAGGGCCACCAGGGAACAGGTATCGTCGGCCACGACGGTATATAAAATCCGCCCGTCGGGACCGGGCGTGGCCGTGATGAACCCCTGTGCGAGCGGTGCCGCCGCAACAGGCAGTGAGATTCCCAGCACTGGCAGGACGATCAATATAAAAAGAATGATGAAAGGCAGCCGCGTCTTCATTGTAGGAAAAATTATAAACCATGCAGGCACGACAGGCCTGCATGGTTTTCAGAAATCATCTTCCGTACCTCTTGCGGATCTCCGGCAGGAAGTACTCATCGAAGAAAGCATCGGCATCGTAATCGGGTTTCCAGCCCCATTCGGTGCGGGCGAGAGTGTCGTCCACATCCTCAGGCCAGGAGTCGACGATCCCCTGGCGGCGGGGGTTGGGCTCGAAGGTGATCTCCGCGCCGGGGAAGGCCGCGACCGCCCGGTCACGGAACTGGCCGGCGGTAATGGCGAAGGCGGCGATGTTGTAAACCTGGTGACTCAGCTGTTCACGCGGCACATCCACAAGCATCAGCAGGGATTTGATCGCGTCGGGCATGGCCATGAAGGAGATCTTAGTATCTTCACGCACGAAACAGGCATATGGCTTTCCCTGGGCAGCGGCATGCAGCATCTCGGGACCGTAGTCACTCGTCCCGCCGCTGGGCAGAGTAAAAGCCGAGATCAGGCCGGGGAAACGGATGGCGCGAAAGTCCAGCATGTGCGGAGGCCGGTCATCCAGGTGTTTCTGCCCGAAATATTTGCTGTAATACATCCCCAGCTTTTCACAGTACAGCTTGTTGCAGCCGTACATGGTGTGCGGCGTGTTGCATTCCTCTTCCTTCACCGCGCCTCTGGCCTGTTTGGTCGCCAGGTCGGGCATCCCATAGGCAGCGATCGAACTGGGAAACAGGAACTTGACCGATTTGTTGTATTTCTCGGAGCGATAGGCCGCCAGCATAAGCAGCTGCATGGTGCCTTCCACGTTAATCCGGTGGGCTTCCTCGCTGGCAATTTCTGCCTTCGAGGAAAGCGAGGCCGCCAGATGGAAGATCACATCGAAATCATAATCGTAGAAATTCTTGATCTTGTAAACCAGATCCCCCTGCACGTGCTCCGCAGATACATCTTTGATACTGTCGGGAAGTGGAGCGAGATCGGATGTTACGATTTTGTAGCCGCCCTGCTGCGTAAGTCCCTGAACAAGAGCCTGACCAATTTCACCACATGCACCGGTGACGAGCACAAGCTTTTCGGTCATAGAGTCTCCTTGCGGTAAAATGAAGTGCGCTGCAATTGTACAACACGTTGGTTTTTTTCTTCACGAAGATTGTCATTATTTGGTTATGAGAGTGTTACGAATTCTGTCACTGCACGGACGAAGGACTCGGCGGCTGCCGGCTCGTTTCATGATCGCTTCGGCGCTCCTTGGAGTGATTCTTGTTGCCGGTTCCTGCCTCACCCTGGAAGCTGCCTCTCCCACAGAAACACCTCTCCCGTCTGACACTCCCTCTCCGACAGAGACCATCGTCTGGTTCCCGCCTTCGGCAACCTCCACGCCGATCGCCGTTCCCACCTCCACCGGCACACCGGAGATGAGCCCCGGCATCGGCAGGCAGACTCTGAACGATGACTTCTCGGACGATTCAGTGTGGGACACGGCCAAAGGGGATAGCGGCAGCGCGGCGATCGCCATGGACCGCCTGTCGCTCGCCGTCCAGCCGGGATACTATATCTCCAGCATGCGCCGCGAGCTGCCCCTGAGCGACTTCTACGCCGTGATCACGGCTCATCCCAGCCTGTGCCGCGGCGAGGACAGCTATGGGATCCTCATCCGCGGCGTGGGCAGCTCGTTCTACCGCTTTGCCCTGACCTGCGACGGGCAGGTCCGCGCCGAACGGATCTACGGCGGGACGCGGCTTGTCATCCAGGAGCCTGTGCCCAGCGGAGATGCGCCGCGTCCGCCCGGAGAAGTGCGCATCGGCATCTGGGCCGCCGGCAGCGAGATGAGGCTGTTCCTGAACGGGCGCTTCCAGTTCAGCGTGACCGAGCCGACCTTCCCCACTGGCGCCTTCGGAGTCTTTGCCCGCTCGGCCGGGACGGAGCCGGTCAGTGTGACATTTTATGATTTCGAAGTATACGAAGTCGACTATGTGCCGCCCACCCGGACGCCCGTACCGACACCCTAACGATTTACGATTTGCGAATGAGGATTTACGATTAGACTATGTCATCCAACAAACTCAACAACCTCGACCCGAAGAGCTGGTTGAAATTCCAGAAGTCCTGGTTCATCCACAATCCGCCGCCGCGCAAGAAGGGTGTGCTGGTGCATCCCGCCAAATTCCCCGAGACGATGGCCCAGGAATTCATCGAGTTCTTCACCAAGCAGGGTGAGTCCGTCCTCGACCCCATGGCCGGGACCGGGTCGACGCTGGTGGCCGCGCTGCGGGCCGGGCGGAACTCGTACGGTGTGGAGTTGAATCCGAAATATGCGCAGATCGCGCAGGAGATCGTCGAGGAAGAACGAAACAGTTTAGGAGAGAAGGTCGCAGGTCTCAGGTCGCAGGTCATATGTGGAGATGCAGCCCGGATTGCCAGTTATGGGCTTCCGGCCATTGACTATGTACTGACATCGCCTCCCTACTGGGACATGCTGCGCGCCAAAGGCTCGGAAAACCAGAAGAAACGGCGCTCGTCTGAGGAGCTGGATGTCCATTATTCGGATGACCCGGACGATCTGGGAAATATCGAGGACTATGAAGCGTTTGTAGCAAAGCTGGTCGGTATCTATCAGGAACTGATGCCCCTGCTGCGGGAGAAAGCCTATCTCACCATCATCGTCAAGAACGTGAAGAAAGGCGGGCGGATCTATCCCCTGGCCTGGGATATCGCCCGCGAGCTGGGCAAGACCTATACACTGAAGGATGAAAAGATCTGGGTCCAGGACAACCAGCGCCTGGCACCGTTTGGGCTGGGATCGGCCTGGGTGAGCAATACGTTCCACCACTATTGTCTGCAGTTCAGGAATGAGATATGAGTCAGGAACCAAAAGTAGGAACCGCCACAATCATCACCCGGGACAACAAAGTCCTGCTGATGAAGCGCAGGGGACCGCACGGAAATCGGACCTGGTCCACGCCGGGCGGGCATCTGGATTTCGGCGAGTCTCCTGAGCAGTGCGCGGCGCGCGAAGCGAAGGAGGAGGTCGGGGTGGATGTCGAGAACCTCCGGTTCCAGGCTGTGACAAACGATGTCTTCAAAGAGAGCGGCCGGCATTACATTACCCTGTGGTTGGAAGCGGGATCCTTCAACGGCGAGCCGGCGATCATCGCCGAAAAAGAAGTGGAAGAGATCGGCTGGTTCGCCTGGGATGCCCTTCCGCAGCCCTTGTTCCTGCCGCTTGAGAATTATGTGAACAGGAAGAATTATCTGCCAAAATAAAGTATGCATATTCCATAGTAGATTGCTTCTCGCAGGTCGCAACCCCGGCGGCACTTGCACCTGGTGCAGTGCAGGTGAAGCAGCTGGGGCAATGACGTATTAATTTTAGATACTTATGAACTACTTCGAATATAAATCGGTGGCAGAGCGCTATGCCAGGCACCGTCCTTATTTTCACCCGCTGGTCATCGAAAAAGTCAAATCGTATTTGAGCATAGCAGAACCGGTCGATCTCGCCGTCGATGTGGGCTGCGGACCGGGGCAATCGACGGTTGCGTTGAAGGAGATCGCCAGGCGGGTGATCGGTGCAGACCTGTCGGCAGGGATGCTAAGCGTCGCCGAGAAAAAGCCGGGGATCCAGTATCTGCAGAGCCCGGCCGAGAACCTTCCCATCCGGGACCTGTGCACAGACCTGATCACCACCTCCCTGGCCTTCCACTGGTTCGACCACCGGCGCTTCTTCGCCGAATCCCGGCGCATATTGAAAGAGCAGGCCTGGCTGATCATCTCCAACAATGGGATAACCGGGCAGATGAGGGAAAACGTCCGGTTCGAGGAGTGGTTTAACGAGGTGTACGACCGGCGCTATCCGAGCCCGCCGCGCAATTCCACGCCAATGAATTCACGAAGGGCGCGTGAATACGGCTTTCGTTTCGCACTCGAGCAGGAGTATCAGAATGAAGTGCCGTTCACGGTCGAGGAACTGGCGGCCTACCTTGTGACCCAGAGCAATGTGATCGCTGCCACAGAACACGGACAGGAACAGGTGGAGGACGTCTACCAGTGGATCGTCGAACAGGCCCGGCCACTCTTCAAAAGCGAAAGGTCATCTTTTGTGTTTAGCGGCTATATTTGGTATCTGCAGAAGACTTCCTGACCTGTTGGACGAGCGTGATCACCACTTCCGATTTCCTCTACCTCCCCTATACCCGTGACCTGACCGAGGGCGGGATCGCCTACGCGGTCCATTCGCTGCCTCATACCTATAACCGCATGGGCGGCTCCTCCTATGAGCGGCTGCGCCGGATCGTCGCCGGGGTGGCTGTGGAGCTGGCGTTCCGGCGCTATCTTTGTGAGCGGGAGATTCCCTTCGATGTGATGGGCGCGACCCCGTTCACCGACCCCGATCATTACGACGTGGCATTGGGCGGCCGGCGCTGTGATATCAAATCGTTCCTAATCACGCACCGGGAACAGATGGCTGAGATGAAACGTAATCCAAAGGTCGTACTGGGCGCACCGGCGCTGGTCCCTTCCGACCAGAACGCGGCGGAGGGACATTCAGACCGCGATATTTATTTATTTGCATTCCTGTCGGGACTTGTCGCCTCCTCGTCGCAGGATCAGCAGAAGATCGCACAATCGAACCAGCCTGACCATTTGATCCATGTCATGCCCGGTGCGTGGAACCGGCCGGCGGAATGGAATCCGCTCGGGGCGCTGGCGCTGAAGTCTGAAGCGGATGAGACAGTCACCGTCGAGATCGGCGGGCAGGACGCCGGGCGGGCGATGCGGTCGCTTACAGTACAGCTCCCGCCGCGCAAGCGGATCCAGATCGAGGCGGAATTCTTCTCGCTGGCCTATATCCATACCAAACAATCGCTCCATACGCGCCTGGGAGTCTACAGCCCGCAGCTGCAGGAAACGCACATCATTCACCCACCCGATTGGGGTAATATCTGGGTCTACGGCCAGGATCTCCTGCTGGCAGGCTGGATGACGCGCGGTGAGTTCAATCGGCGCGCCAGCTTCATCCGTGAGGGGGCGCGCGTCTTCCAGTATGACCGCACACGTACGAAAAACCTGGCTGTCAGTGTCTGTGATCTGAGGCCGCTCGCCGAGCTGTTCGAGCGGGCAAAGTCCTGGTCCTCCGTTGAACCGGCGAAAGGGCATGCATGAGGCTGAAGAAACTATTTTTTGGATGTTTGATCCTATCCCTGCTCTCCTGTAATTATGTAACCCAGATGATTGTGCCGCCCACGGCAACACCCATTCCTACGGCGACCGCCACGATCACTCCCTCCCCCACACCAACCGCCACGCCCCTCCTTCCAGCCTTTGTCCCACCTCAATGTGCCTCCACGCCGCTCGCGACCCTAGAGCCGGAGGCTGCC
The DNA here is from genome assembly GCA_036261375.1 of Anaerolineales bacterium. Lineage (GTDB taxonomy): Bacteria > Chloroflexota > Anaerolineae > Anaerolineales > Villigracilaceae > Defluviilinea. The sequence goes on along the minus strand of DATAKV010000706.1, from coordinate 3,602 downwards.
TTCGAGCCGACCCTTGAAATCCCGGCGAACACCGAGATCTCCCTGGCCGACCAGTTGAGCATCCTGGACCAGATCGGGGATATCGTGCAGGATGTGTACGTCTATCCTGATTTCAACGGCCGCGACTGGAACGAGATCGAGTCACGCTACCGGTCCATGATCGAAGCCGGACTGGATACGGAAACGTTCTATCTGGAGATGCAGAATATGATCGCCGAGCTGGGCGACGAGCACTCCTTCTTCCTCTCGCCTGTCGAGGTGGAGCTTTCGAATGCCGAGCTGAGAGGCGAGAACGAGTTTGTGGGCTTTGGCGTGTACAGCAATCCCGACCTCGAACGCGGCCGCCTGGTGGTCATCTCCACCTACCCTGAGTCGGCCGCTCAATATGCCGGCATCCAGGCGCATGATTCCATTTTGCAGGTGAACGGCTTGCCAATCATTGAGGAGAATCTCGACATGCTACGGGGACCGGAATGCTCGGCCGTGGTGCTGACCGTGCAATCGCCGGGAGAGGCGCCGCGCGATGTGCTCCTGGTCCGGCATTCGATGGCGGCGAACCTGCGGGTCGACGCCCGCCTCGCCCCCACCGTGGACGGGTCGAAGATCGGCTACATCTTCATCCCCACCTTCTTCGACGAGACCATCCCGCCACAGATCGAACAGGCATTGAACGAGTTCGGCGAGCTCGACGGCCTGATCCTGGATGTGCGCATGAACAGCGGCGGCAGCAGCAGCGTGGCTAACCCGATCATGGCCTATTTCGCCTCCGGCCGGCTCGGACAGTTCGTTAGCCGCGCCGACTCCCGTACGCTGAACGTTCTGGCCAACCCGATCCAGAACTCGCAGACGGTGCCGCTGGTGGTGGTGGTTAGTGAGGACACGGTGAGCTATGGGGAGATCTTTGCGGGCATCATGCGCGATTCGAGGGGCGCCAGGATCACTGGCCAGACCAGCCTGGGCAACGTGGAGGTTCTGCACGGCTACGATTTCGAGGATGGCTCGCAGTTATGGCTCGCCTCCGAATCCTTCTTCCCCGCCCACTCGGATGAGAACTGGGAGGAGACCGGCATCGTCCCCGATCTCGAAGCCTTCGCCGAGTGGGATACCTTCACTTTTGAGACCGATCCCGCCATTGCCGCGGCGGTCACATTGTTGGTACAGCAGTGAAGCTCATTCCTTCCTTTGAATATCGAAAGCTCGGCGACTTTACCTATCATATTCTCAGTGACCCGCTTGAGATCAAATCGCATCTCACGAAATGGATGATGCGTGAGTGGGAGCAGGACCACAACGAGGCGCCGCACGAGCACTGGACTGTCGAGTGGATGCGTGTTTTCCCCGGCATGGACTTTTCCCTGGAGATCGTCCGGCTCGAAGACATCCATCCCCATCCCGACCTGTGGGACGTAGAGCAGTTCCAGTCCGAGCTGAAGGAGCGCGCCGACGACCGGGAATGGTCTGTCCTGCGCGGGGTCTCGATCGAGCCGCTGGTGGTCAAACGGCAGGGATTCCAGCTCATGGATGGCTACACGCGCTATGTGGTGCTGAAGCGCTATGAGCAGAGCAATGTGTTCGCCTATGTAGGTCACGCCTGATGTGTGACAGGCTTCCCTTAATCCAATCTCATCCTCGTCTGGTACACTTTTTCGCATGTCGAAACGTACCATTTCCCTGGCCGGAACCGGGTTTCTCGTCCTTACGGTGCTGCTCACCCAGGTCCCGGCCATCAACAGCCGCCTGGCCTGGCGCTTCGAAGTCGCCCGGACCTATACCAGGAATTTGATCGATCCCGTTGGCAGTGTGCCGACGGCGATCCCAAACACGGCTGTCCCCACCCTCCTTGCAAGTCCCAGCCCCACGGTCACGATCACCGCGACGGCCACGCAGGCCGTTGATACGGCTGTCCCTGCCACCCCCACCTTGCCTCCGCCTCCAGCCCAGGCGCGGCTGGCACCGCCTCCCTATGAGAAACAGGCCCCCAATAACTGCGGTCCGGCCGCGCTTTCCATGCTGCTGCATTACTATGGCTGGACCGGCGACCAGACAACCATCTCGGAGGTGATCAAGCCGGTCAACGGCGACCGCAACGTCAACCCGGAGGAGATGGCCTACTGGGTCCATAACTTTGCCGGCTGGCTGCGGCTCGAGTACCGCGTCGGCGGCGATCTCGAGACGCTCAAACGGTTGATCGCCACCGGCTACCCCGTCATCATCGAAGGTACCACCGCCCTCAACCCCGATGATACCGGCTGGCCCGACGATGACCTGTGGGCCGCTCACTACCTGCTCCTGACCGGCTATGACGACGCCACCCAGACCTTCGTGGCTCAGGATCCCTACCGCGGCCCTGATAAACAGATGACCTACGAGCAGATCGAAGCGGAGTGGAAACCGTTCAACTATGTCTACATGGTCGTGTATCTGCCGGAACGCGAAGCGGAAATCCAGAATCTGCTCGGCGCCGACTGGGACCCCGGTCTCAACCGCCTGGATGCGCTGGCCCGCGCCGAAGCCGCCACCGTGGAAGACCCGACCGATGCCTTCGCCTGGTTCAATGTGGGCAGCAACCTGGTCTACTTTGGCAGGTACCCCGAAGCCAACGTGGCTTACGACAAAGCCCGTGAGCTTGGCCTTCCCCAGCGCATGTTCCGCTACCAGTTCGGCCCGTTCATCGCCAACTTCCAGGCCAACCGCACCGAAGACCTGCTGGCCCTGACCGATTATGCCCTCCAGCGCACCGAAATGTCCGAAGAAGCCTGGCTCTGGCACGGCTGGGCGCTCTATCGCCAGGGGGACACCGCCGGCGCCGTCGAAGACTGGCGGACGGCCCTCTCCGTCCGCCCGGGATATGAGGATGCCCTGTATGCCCTCTCGTTCGTGGGGGCATCTCCGTAAAAATGGAATGACATATAATTCGGGGAAATGAAAAAATCCATCATCGCCCTGCTCCTGCTCCTCACGGCCTGCGGCGGACAGACGCGGCTGATCCCTGCGCCGACCCTCACGGCCGCCCCCACAAGCCTTCCCACCCGTACAGCGATCCCCTCCGTCCCAGCCGAGATCCCCATCCCCACCCAGACAGCCTTTCCCGAAGCAACCGAAGCACCGTCCACAGAGCGCATCTCTCCCATCGACGGGATGCCGCAGGTCTACATTCCGGCCGGCACGTTCCGCATGGGCGGCATGGATGTGCGCTCAGGCCCCGACGAGATGCCTGCCCACGAGGTGACGCTCGACGCCTACTGGATGGACCAGCTCGAAGTGACCAATGCCATGTACGGGCTGTGCGTCCGGCAGGGACCCTGCCTGCCGCCCCAGGACTTCAAGTCCTCCCGTCGCAATGACTATTTTTTGAACCCAGAGTTCAAGGATTACCCCGTCGTGTATGTGACCTGGGGACAGGCAAACGCCTACTGCGAATGGGCAGGCAGGCACTTACCCAGCGAGGCCCAGTGGGAGCGGGCCGCCCGCGGCGACGACTGGCGCACCTTCCCCTGGGGCGAGGACAAGGCCGATGGCCTGCGCACCAACTTCAATATGCTGGTCGGCGACACCTCGCGGGTGGGGACGTATCCGCTCGGGGCCAGCCCGTTCGGCGTCCT
>DATAKV010000279.1:0-2628 GCA_036261375.1 Anaerolineales bacterium | reverse complement strand
GGCCTGCCTGTTGACCAAGGAGCCTGTTGTCCTGCGCAACGTCCCGCGCATCCAGGACGTGCAGGTGATGCGGGACTTGGTGGAGAGCCTGGGCGCCCAGGTGGAGGAGCTGGATCCCACCACCTGGCGGATCAGTGCCCGGGACCTGCGACCGGCCGACCTGAACCCGGACCTGTGCCGCAAGATCCGTGCCTCAATCCTGGTTGCGGGTCCCCTGACAGCCCGGATCGGTGAGTTCAAGATTCCACCGCCCGGCGGAGATGTGATCGGGCGCCGCCGCCTCGATACCCACATCCTGGCCCTGCGAGCTTTGGGTGTGGATGTGCAATACGACCGGGGTTTTACCTTCCGCTCCGACGATGTACGCGGGACCGATTTCCTGATGGACGAGGCCAGCGTGACCGCCACCGAGAACGCGATCATGGCAGCTGTCATGGCGCGTGGCGATACGGTCATCCGCAACGCGGCTTCGGAGCCGCATGTGCAGGAACTGTGCCACTTCCTGAACGGCCTGGGGTCGAACATCGAAGAGATCGGCTCGAACACGCTGCACATTCACGGCGTGACAAGCCTTCACGGCGGAGAGTTCACCATCGGTCCCGATTACCTGGAGGTGATCAGCTTCGTCGGCGCGGCCGCAGTAACGCGCGGAAACGTACGCATCAAAAATGCCGGGGTGGAGAACCTGCAGATGATCCGGCATGTCTTCGACCGACTGGGCGTGACCTGGGATACCGAGGGCGACGATCTCATTGTGCCTTCCGACCAGCGCATGGAGATCATGCCCGACCTGGACGGCGCGATCCCCGAGATCAAGACGAATGTCTGGCCGGCCTTCCCGACCGACCTGATCAGCATCGCTATCACGGTGGCCACCCAGGCGCAGGGCTCGGTGATGTTCCACGACTGGATGTTCTCAGGCCGCATGTATTTTACCGACAAGCTGGTGGGCATGGGCGCCCGGATCATCCTGTGCGATCCGTTCCGCTGCCTGGTGCAGGGACCCAACCAGCTCTACAGCGAGAACCTGGAAAGCCCGGATATCCGGGCAGGCATGTCGCTGCTGCTGGCAGCGCTGACTGCAAAAGGAACATCCACCGTGCGCAACATCCGCCAGATCGAACGCGGCTATGAGAATGTGGATAACAAGCTGCGTGACCTGGGTGCGAATATTAAGCGGGTGAGCGAGTAAAATCATGCGCACTGTGGCGCCCGCTCGAGCCTGTGCGTACAATTTGCATTAACGAAATGTATAAACTGTGTTTCTCCTGTAAAATACACGCAAACCATGTCGTCTGGATTTCGGAAGGAACTCATAAGCGAGGAAGTCACTAAGATATGACATCAAATGGGAATGCAAAACACGTAAAGATACTGATACTGGGGTCGGGGCCAACAGGATATTCGGCGGCGCTGTATGCCGCCCGGGCGGAGCTGCAGCCGGTCGTCTTGACGGGTATGCAGCTGGGCGGGCAGGCGGCTTTGACGTATACGATTGAGAACTATCCCGGTTTTCCGGAGGGCGTGGGCGGTGCCCAGCTGGGCGAGCTCTTCCAAAAACAGGCCGAGCATTTTGGCGCGGTGACCGAGTTCGCCTCGGCGAACGCAGTGGACCTCTCTCAGCGCCCGTTCCGGGTGGATACCGATAATGGAGAGTACCTGGCCGATGTCTTGATCGTCGGCACGGGCGCAAGCCCCAACCACCTCGAGATCCCGGGTGAAGTGGAGCTGACCGGCCGCGGCGTCTCGTACTGCGCGACCTGTGACGGCTGGTTCTTCAAGGATAAAAAAGTGGTGGTGGTCGGCGGCGGGGACAGCGCGCTGGAGGAAGGCCTGTTCATCACGCGCTATGCCTCGTCGGTAACGATCGTGCACCGCCGCGAGGAGTTCCGTGCCAGCCCTCTGCTGCAGAGCCGGGCGAAGGAACATCCCAAGATGAATTTCATCCTGAATTCAGTGGTCACCGAGATCATCGGCAGTGACAAGCTCGAAGCCATCCGTCTCAAGAACATCAAGACCGGTGAAGAATCGATCTACGAAACGGACGGTGTATTTATCTTTATCGGCCACACGCCCAATACGCAGATGTTCAAGGGCCAGCTCGAGATGAGCGACCTGGGCTACATCAAGGTCAACGAGCGGATGGAGACCAACGTCCCCGGGGTGTTCGCGGCGGGGGAGGCGGCCGACCCGCACTTCCGTCAGGTCGTGACATCAGCTGGGATGGGCGCGGCGGCAGCCATCCAGGCGACCCGCTTCCTCGAGGCAACCGAGGCTCCGGCTGTGAAAGAGGCGGAGAGCTCGGGCGAAATATAACTGAAATCGAAAGGGCTTCCCACCGGGAAGCCCTTTTTCTTCCTATTTTTACTAAAAATGTGACAAATTGTACTTTCATCTCAATCCCGTTTCGGATAAAATTTTGATATCCTATCTTTGGAGGAGTCATGAACAAGATTTCCATCATCGGCGCAGGAATGACAGGCGCTACTACGGCACACTGGCTTGCGGAACGTGAACTTGCAGACCTCGTCCTTGTCGACGTCGTGGAGGGGATGCCGCAGGGCAAGGCGCTCGACATGCTCCAGGCGATGCCCATCATCGGGCAGGACGTGCGGGTCACCGGCGCCA
>DATAKV010000255.1:0-6925 GCA_036261375.1 Anaerolineales bacterium | reverse complement strand
GCCACCCTGCTATTATTGAATACCTTACAAGGACATTGACGCACCTGAAACGGACCGGGTCAAAAAAAGCGAAAAATAAAGAAACCCTAGCTTTCCATCTCTTCACAATGCCTGAAATCCAGGAAGTATGCTGAGCGCGCGAGCCACCTGAGTATCCCTATAGCTCTTTGCCTAGCGGACGAATCTCGCAGTGTATTAGCTATCTGCTCGGCGTGGGTCTTCGACCCCGCCGAGACACGATCGCAGGTCTGAGAGGATTGAGATCCTTCGGTCGTTTTGTGCCTCGGTCGCACCGTTCGTGCCGCCGTACCGGCGACCCGCCGGTGCGAGACGGCAGACCTTCGGCAAGCGGGGGATTCATGGTACGCCCGCGCCAATTCCTGGCATATATATCCCTCACGTCTTCCGAAAGCGGTACTCCGGTTCGTACTTGCCTGATCGATCGGCTCAAGGCGTGGAAATACGCTTACAATGAGAGATCGAGAGGAGCGTGAGCGATGGCATCCATACAAGAACCCCCGATCCAAACAAAAGACACCAGTTCCGCACCGACCGAGTCCCAGCCGGGTAGAGACCGCAGGGTCCATATCATTGGCGCAGGACCGGTGGGACTGCTGCTAACGGCCTTACTGCAGTCCATGGAGGGCCTCTCCGTCCGCCTGTATGAGAAGCGGCCCACCTATACACGGACCCGCATGGTCAAGCTCGCCCCCTATCTCGTGGCGGATTCGCTGGAGAGCTACCGGGTCGATCATATCGACGGCGAGAGCGTCGCGGCCATATTCGACGACGAGGAGCTCGAACAGGGGCTGGCGTTCCGGCAGTCCATTCCCCCGGACCTGATGTCCCTGATCCGCAGCTGGGTGCAGGGCTTTTGTCCGCTCAACACGATCGAGCAGAGCCTCAGCTCGCTGATCGATGAGCGTGCGTCACAGGGAGTGCAGCGGATCGCGGCGGTCATGAAGGCCGAGGAAGCCGTAGCCATGCTCGAACCGGGAGACATTCTGATCGACTGCAGCGGCAGCAACTCGCTGCTGCGAGATCACCTGGCAGCAGGCTCCACCTCGGGGCAGGTCGGCGCCAACACGCTCAACATCCAGCTCGAATACGCGGTCGTCATCACCTTCCTGTACGGGCAACCCTATCTGTGCAACGAGTATTGCAAGTACAACAAAAACGTTGGGAACCTGAAGTATAAATTCATCCCGGCGGTCGACCGCATCGCCTACGATGGCGACATCAGCCATGTGACGGGCATCGTCAACATCAGCGCGGCAGACTACGAGGCGATGCCGCCAAAATTCGACGGTGAGTGGCTGCGCAGTCACTTTCCCGACCTCACCCAATCGATGGAGCGCTTCATCGACAAGATCAAACAGGAAACACCCGGGGAGATCCTCGGCGACCTTGAGGTGGTGCGGATCCCCTTGAACCTGTACCGGGCTCGCAATGCGACCAGCCGGAAGTGGCGAGCCGCGGGGCCCAGCGATCACGCGTTTGCCAGCTCAGCGGTGTTTCTGGCCGGCGATTCCGCCATTGGCTCGCCGTACTTTCAGTCGATCTCGATGGGCTTCGAGTGTGCGATGTTCCTGGCGGGCCTGATCGCCCAGCGCGACCTGCCCCTGCGCGAGATGCTCGACCGCTATGAGCTCTACATTTACAAGCAGTGGCTGCGGGTCTACATGCGCAGCAAGATGATCAAGCACAACAAGGATCTGTTCGAGTCGCTCGATGACACGTCTGCACTCCTGAACCTCCTGCATATCTATTAGCGCACATCCGTCCAACATCCTCTAATGGATCCAGGGCCGCGTCCGCGCCAATTCTTGGAACGCGGGCAGGCTTGCCCGTCATATCTCCCACCTGCGCCGCAAGCGAACCTCCCCTGCCTGGAATTTATTATCCCTCCAGCGCGCTTACAAACTCCCTTGCCGTTCCAAACCGCTGTGTTTGTATTGAATTGTGAATATGAATTGACCCGTTCGACCATCCCAGCATATTTTCCCCAAATTAAACATCTGCCAGTAAACGTTAAACTGACTTTAGAATCTGAGATCTGAATACTTCATAAGGCTAGTTTGCGGTAACAATCCGGTCCTTTCATCGTTTCCAGAGGGTACAGGACTCTTACTCTTGAAAGGAGAAAGATATGACTACGACAGTGGTTGGCTTGTATGATCGGTTGGAAGATGCACAGAATGCAACTTCCGCACTGGTGTCAGCCGGTTTTGCGCGCGAGGACATCAGCGTTGTTGCGGCCGACACGGAAGGTAAATTCAAGACCTATGTAGGTAAGCCCGGTGAGGATGCCGGCACAGGGGCCGCCGCAGGCGCCGTCGGTGGAGCCGCCATCGGTGGACTCAGCGGATTGCTGGTCGGCCTGGGGGCCCTGGCGATCCCGGGTATCGGACCGGTGCTGGCCGCCGGCCCCATCCTCTCGGCCCTGATCGGTGCAGGCGTTGGCGCAGTGACCGGCGGCTTGCTCGGCGCCCTGGTCGATGCCGGTGTTCCGGAGGAACAGGCGCACCTGTATGCAGAAGGCGTACGGCGCGGCGGAACCCTTGTCAATCTATCAGCCCCCGAAGATCGGGTGGAGGAAGCCACCGAGATCATGGACCGCTATGATCCGATCGATATCGACGAGCGCGCCACGACCTGGCGCTCGGAGAAATGGAGTCGCTTTGACCCCGATGCCGAGCCCTATACACAAACCGACTTTGAGAGAGAACGCAGCCGGTATGCTGCGACCAGTCAGGGCGAGTTAAATCGGGAACGGCCACGCATCCATACCTATATGAGCGGAGGAACCGCGGGTGCGGGTCTGCGCACAGATTACAACCAGTACGATCCGCTGTTCCGCACGCACTACCAGACGACTTACAGCAGCACGGGGCGGTCCTATGATGAGTTCCAGCCGGCTTACCTCTATGGATACGACCTGGCCGAAAATCCGCAGTACCGCGACAGGACCTGGGACCAGGTCGAGATGGATGCCCGCCGCTCCTGGGAGCGCGAGCATCAGGATACCCTGTGGGATGACATCAAGGACGCCGTCCGTGAAGGCTGGATGCGCGTGACCGGTCAACGTTAGCCGGACGATTGCTGAGATTCAAAATGGGGCGAGCGCTGCTCGCCCCATTTTTGATTCAATCTCAATATCCACATGCTGATATGATTTCTGGAGTAAAATGTCGGTACGTGGCGTCTGCGCAATCCAGTAGAGGAGCAGGTAGCGGCCTACAATGAGCCCTGCGCGCCCCAATCGAATGCAACCCGGCACTCCGCATGCCCGCCAGGGACCTGCGGAGTGCTGCATTTAATGAAGTGTATCTCGTAGAGTTCGCCGATCGGAAATGTTTCTATAAGTTATCGTAAAAATACCCGACCTCGTCATTGCGAGCCGCTGTAATTTGGCGGCGAAGCAATCTCACATAAAATTGCTTGTGCAAATATAGTATGAGATTGCTTCGTCGGGCTAACGCCCTCCTCGCAATGACGGAATAAGGTTTTATCCAAGAGAGGAGCCCCGAATGAACAGGTATGGAATACGACGACTTCTGGCCGTGCTCGCGACCGTAACGATGGCCCTCGCGCTGCTGGTCTCCGGGCCGATGTCCAGCCCGGTGGCAGCGGCGAAACCGCCTACGAAGACGCCTACATCAATTGGTCCCACCCCAACGGTTACTCCCTCACCTGCGCCGCCCGGCGGCATCCCCGGCGGGTTCCGGACGAGCGGCAACCGCATCCTGGCGCCAAACGGCGCCGAGTTCATCATCGCCGGCGTCAACTGGTTTGGATTCGAGACCCGGGATGCGGTCGCTCACGGCCTGTGGTCGAAGGACTACAAGTTCATGATCGACAGGATCAAGGCCTCCGGCTTCAATACGATCCGCATTCCCTACTCGGATGAAATGTGGCGCACCAATCCCATCCCGCGGGCGGGCGCCTGCCCGGAGTGCTCCGGGAAACACTCGCGCGACATCCTGGCGCTGATCGTCAATTACGCCGGCTCGGCCGGCCTGCACGTGATCCTGGATAACCACCGCTCCAACAAAGGCAACTCCGCCCAGGAAAACGGCTTATGGTATACATCGGGCTTTCCCGAGTCCGTCTGGATCGAAAACTGGGTCAGCGTGCTGCGCTGGTCGCATGGCATCCCCCAAACCTTTGGGACCACCGACACCGTCCCCGTGAACTACTATGCCTCCGACGGCTTTCCGATCCTTATCGGACTGGACCTGCGCAACGAGCCGCACACACCCAGCCGCAGTGATTACCTGGACGGCTCCACGTGGGGCACAGGCGATGGGATCGATCCACACACCAATCCGAACCCGAACCCGTTCACGCCGGCCTGTGTGGCGACATCGATCTGCCACGACTGGCGCCTGGCAGCCGAGCGGGCAGGTACAACCATTTTGGGTGAAGCCAGTGCCAATGGCTGGGACCTGCCGCTGATCTTCGTCGAGGGCATCGGCATGTATCCGGCAGAGGGTGGCGATCCCGTCAACGGGCCCTACGACGGGACCTGGTGGGGCGGCACGCTGCAAGGGGTGAACGGCAACAGCACGAACCCGGGCGCGCCGGTACTGCTCAACAGAGGCGGCAACGCCTCGGCGCTCGGCCCGGCCGTCAACGACAAGGTCGTGTACTCTGCACACGACTACGGGCCTGCGCTTTACGTGCAGCCCTGGTTCAACGCCTCCACCTGCTATAAGAGCGGCTGCAGCTCCTCCAGCCTGGCTGACGTCTGGCTGAAAAATTGGGCGCACCTCAACCTGGCAGGCGGAGTGAATCCGCAGTTCGACGGCCAGCCCTATCCCTGGGGCAACACCGGTCATACGGCTGTCAGCACGGCGCCGATCTGGCTCGGAGAATTCGGCACGGCCAACGCCGCTGCAGACCTGTATTCCACGACTCCCGGATCGCAGGGCCAATGGTATACGGACCTGGAGAATTTCGTCCAGAGCAGCTACAACCGGACGGCCGTCAACGATCCGGGCTTCGCGCTGACCTCGATCCACTGGACGTATTGGGCGATCAATGCCAATGATTCGGCGCATGCGATCCTGGCCAGCGACTGGGCTTCCCTGGCCAACCCGAACAAGATCTTTACCCACCTGTGTTCGATCCAGCGAGCGCCGGTCGGCGTGACGTGCACGGGCACATTGCCGGCGCCGCACTGAGCGGCGTACACGAAGCCGCGGATGACTTGGATTCTCGCGGAAAAACGGCATCGAACATCCGTGTTGATCTGAGGGTCCCTGTGTAAAGCTGAGACGACCTCACATGAGTAATGAACATCGAACCAGGGTCCGGACATTTTCCGGACCCTGGTTCGCCTTTGTGTCGGGCGCTGCCGGCGGCGCAAGCCAGGAGACCGTAGCGGTTGGAGTGGTATTCTGCACAGGATTGCAGAAACTTGTGTTCATCCAGCCAGGACTTGTAAAAATGAGGGCTGCGGTCGCTTTGTGCCCGGTCGCAGACCTCCGGCCAGCGAGCGGGACATACCATAGTCGCGCCCGCGCCAAGATCTTGTCACAAAACTTTATATTCCTCCCCTCTGCCGAAAGCGGCACTCCGGTCGGTGCACGCCTGATCGAGCGGCTCTTGTTGTCTTCCTGAAATATTCCTATATCACTCGGGATCATTTCTCAAGGAGACTTCCTTTTCAACCGATGAATCAATCTGCCTGTCAGCGGTATGAGATTGCCTATAACAGTTCCTTTGCAGGGTGTCGACTGGGACAGAAAGGCCTATAATCGGCATATCGCTATTCAACCACTCCTGAAATGAGCGTGTACCTTGAAAAACGATGTGGACATTTGGTTTGAAAAATACGATAACCCACAAAAAGACGTGATGCAGAAAGTTCGTAAAATCCTACTGAAAGCAGATCGTCGAATCGGCGAATGTATCAAGTGGAGCGCGCCGACATTTACTTACAATGGGAATCTTGCAAGTTTTAATCCCCGGTCGAAACAGCATGTGAGCCTCCTGTTTCACACAGGGGCAAATATCCCTGGCGATTTTCCTCATCTCGAGGGAGGAGCAGGGACTGCACGATATATGAAATTTTCAAACAAAGCTGAGGTCGACGAAGGAAAAGAAGAACTCGAAAGAATAGTCAAGGCATGGATAGAATCTAAATCCTAATAGCGCATGGTCTACCTTCCCATTCGCGGCGCTGTGGGGACTACAGCAACTGCGTATGGGAGTTTCTCCAAGGATAGGTAGACCGTCTACATCCATCCCCTTCCGCCGAAAGGAGTACTCCGGTTCGTACCCGCCCGATCGAGCGTCAGCTGGGTGGAGAGCATCAGCTTCCCCGTTGAGATGTCTCTCTGTGATGGGTACCTTATGTCCCGGCGGAAGCGGCCTCAGGCCTACTCCTGCGGCTGGTAGCGGTGGACGACAGCACCCGAGCTGAACGTCTGCGTGTCCAGGAGCTTCAGGGTATGAACGCCCATCTGTTCGAAGATCCGCGGCCCTGCCCCAAAGGTAAAGGGATAGATAACAATACGGAGCTCATCGACCAGGCCATGCTGGAGAAGCGTGTGTGTCAGCTCTCCGACACCGTACTGTAACAAGCCCTGGCCCGGCTCCTGCTTTAAGTTCCTGACCGCTGCAGCAGCATCCCCCTTCATCAGAGCTGCGTTCCAGGTCAGCGGCTCCTGTAATGTCCTTGACGCAACATACTTTGGCATGCTGTTGATCCTGTCGGCATCCTTTCCCTCCCGGGCCGGCCAGACCAGCGCAAAGAACTCATAGGTTTTCCTGCCCATCAGCAGCGCATCCGGTGTGAACAGGAGATCGTTGAGATACGCGGAGACATCCGGGCTTTGGTAAGGGAAGACCTGCTTCCAGAAATCCTCATTCTCCCCACCCATGGCGCCATCGACCGACACTTCAGCTTCAACAATTA
>DATAKV010000251.1:0-4234 GCA_036261375.1 Anaerolineales bacterium | reverse complement strand
ATGATCACATGCAGGAACTGGTCGTCGCCGACGGGTTTGACCACGCCCGGCGCGTTCGGCGCGGAGGTCTCCAGGGCCACGTTCGGGGTGCGGATGACCTCCAGGGCTTCACGTAAAAACTTCACATTAAAGGCGATCAGCAGCCCGCCGCCGTCCACGGTGGCTTCAACAATGGTTTCGTTCTTGCCGGTTTCCTCGGAAGTGGCAGAGATCTCCACTTCGCTGGGCTGCAGTTCGCCCTGGGCCGACTTGATATTGAAGCGCGCCACGTTCGAGCCTTCGCGGGCGAAGATCTCGGCCTGTTTGCAGGCTTTGAGCAGGGAGGAGGTCGAAACCAGGGTCCGTGATTTGTACGAGCGCGGGATAATCTGCTGGTAGTCGGGGAAGGTTCCGTCGATCAACTGGGAGACCACCTCCACATCCTTGACGCGGAAGACGACCTGGCCGCGCCCCTTGGGCAGGACCATGTAGATCGGCTCATCCCCTTCGCCAGCCACGCGTGCCAGCTCCTTCAAGGCCTGGGCAGGTACGATCGCCGAAACCGGATTGGGTGCGGGTGTGGACAGAACTGCCTTGCGGACCGAGAGCCGGAACCCGTCGGCGGCGGCCATGGTCAGCTTGTCCTTGTCCACCTGGACGAGCACACCCATGAGCACAGGGCGGGCCTCATCCGAGGAGGCGGCAAAGGCCACCTGATGGATCATTTCCCGGAAGTCGCCGACATTGATCTGCACCGCGCCTTCGAAGTCGGGCACGGGCATGGGCGGGAACTCCTGCGAGTCGATGCACTTGATATCGTTGGTGGAAGTGCCGCCGCGTACGTTCAATGTCTGCGTGGACGGATCGAGCTTCAACAGCACCTGGTCCCCCGGCAGTGTGCCGACCAGGTCGGCGAAGGTCCGGGCAGGAACCGTCGTCGAGCCTTCCTCGTCGACTCGGGCAGTGATCCAGCAAGTAATACCCATCTCCAGATTGGTGGCGGACAGGCGCAGCCTGCCCTCGTCTGTCGCGATCAATATGTTGGCAAGCACAGGCAGTGTGCTGCGCGGCGAAACAGCCTTTGAAACCGTGCCAAGACCGCGGGCAAGATTCTCTTGAAGGACAGTTACTTTCATGGCGCGTCTCCTCGAATCGCAAATGATTGTCTATGAGTCACAAATGATTTTCTATTTTACATCAGAATATGGTATGCCGTTGCAGCTGCAGGAGCAAGCTCCTGGACTCCATACTATCACCCGACAATGAGTGAGATGCCAAAGGCCATCAGCATGAAGATCAACTGGATGGCGAACAGCGCGGCGAAGACGTAGACTACGACCGTCCATGGCGAGCGGCCGGATTTCTGTCGCTGGATCTGCTCGCCCTCGGCCAGCATCTGTACGGACTGGGCTGCCTGGGCTGCGTTATCGCTCCAGACGATATCCTGCGCGTCGTCCTGGACGACAATCCGGTCCCCGCCAAAGGAGCGGATCCATTCCGGCGCATCAACGGCCAGGCTGCCGCGCAGGACCAGGGCATTGAAATTCCCCTCGGGCCGCGCCGATGGAGGGGTGACCGTGACCGGCGCATTGGGAGCGAACTTCGTCAACGCGGTCCGCAGCGAATCGACAAAGCCATCGCCCGTGTCGATCACCAATACAGAGTATTCGTTCTGTTTCTCTGCCAGCGAACCAGCCCTGAATGCACCGTCTGTGCGCAGGATGTTCAGGTGGTACATCAGCACGACGCCGAACAGGAAGAGCAGCTGCGTAAGATTCAGAATGTTGTTGATGAAATCACTTCCGCCATCGCCCGTCAGTAGGGCTCGCAGAAGGTTATAGACCAGAGCCACGGCGGTCGCCATCCCGCCGATGACCGAAGCGAACAACGCCAGATACAGATAGGTCTTGCGCAGGACCGACCGGCGGGCGTGATCTCCCATCTCTCCGGAAGCCAGTGCTTCTCTTTGCATGGGCCGCCACATCACCAGCCAGAGCGGCAAACCGACGATCAACGATGAAATGGAGGATGCCAGGCTGTCGCGCATAGTTTCTGTAAACGTAATGCCAAACCCGGTCAGCATGTCGATCAGAAATGCAAGTAGAGTTGCCACACCCACAAAAGCGACCACCAATCCGATGAAGGCCAGGATGTAGTTATATAAGCGTCGCAGGCTGGACTGGCGAACCCTGTCGCCAACCGCTTCGATGTGGCGATTGAGCCAGGTTCCGTAATAGGCCCAGACAATACCCAAAGGCAGGCCAATGGAGATCGGCCCGCCGATGTTCTGGATAAATTCGTTGAAGGTCGTTTCCTGGCCGAGTATGGCGTTCAGGATGGTGTGGGTCACCATCCAGGCTGTTGTGATAACGGTGATGACCCCGCCCAGGGAAAGCAGGTAGAGAATGCCAAGGCGCAGGGTCGAGCCCATTTCAGCGCGATCGGCCAGGGAGTCCTGGATGAGCCGCCACGAGTATATCCAGATCGGGGTCCCGACCACGAGCAGAGCCAGCCCATTGATCGCGACCTCGCGTCCCATGGATCCCAGCACATCACTCGGAACGTAAAACAGGAAACGCAGGATCTGCTGTGCGCCGAACACGGTCAGCAGCAGGCCGTACAGCATCCAGATGTAGCGGTACAGCCTGCGGATGTCGGCATAATTTTCGGTATCGGTCAATTTCAGCCAGTCACTGCGCAGAACTGTCCAGAAATAGGCAGCGACGATCCCGTTCATCCCGATCGCGATCAGGTTGTCAGCCAGAGTCTGCTCGCTGAAGGCGCGAAAGGCGCGTCCCACTTCCAGACCCGTGGCCTGTACCAGGGAACGGTCAATAAACGACAGAATATTCTGGGCCACCGGGATGAGTGTGGCTAACAAAATTGCGTGTAGGAAAATAGCACGAAGGCTGGCGTTTTGTTCTTCTTCATCCTGAGCTGCGGCGCGCTGGGCCCACAGCCAGTGGACCAGGAAGATCGGCACGCCGACCAGGATCAGGGCCAGGGCCTGGGCCAGCGCATCTGCCCCACCCGAAACGACATCGTCCACCATCGAGCGGAGCAGACCGATTAATCCCCACATCACGACCTCAATGCTGATGAAGGCAACCAGATAAAAATAAAGACGGCGAATGGATTTCATGAGGTGTTCCTCGGTAGTGTCATTTCGGTGGTTCGACGTACCAGTTATAGTCCCAAAGATAATAGGTAGGCATTGACGAAAGCTTCCACGCGCCGCCCTGCCTGACAAGAATGGCGTTCTGCACGTCGCGGTAACCCGTCGAGAACGGGTCACTGGGATTGTAGATCATTGCCACTTCCACAAAGGCCTCATCCCCGGTGATATCGGCCTGGCCCACGTCCACGGCAGAATTGCCAGGGTTAAGCATTCCGGTCACAAACGTATTACGGAACTCATCGAACGTAGGCTTGTTCTCGAGGTCGGCAAGATAGCCGTAGGCCTTCTCATAATCCTTGTTGAGAATCGAAACCACATAATTGTGCACCACGCCTTCCGGTGTCTCGTCCGATACATAGGATTGGCCATCCCTGCGAATAAAAAACACCACCAGTGCGGCGACCACCAAAATACCGATCCCGATCAAAATACCTGTCAAAAACCGGTCCTGTCTCATACATGCCTCCGTTGCATTGACTGATTTCATTGTATAGGCTTTAGGACGAAAAGACAAGCTGAATGGTTTCGTCTCTCCATTAGCTCTTCGCTAGCCCTTCCTTATAAACACTTTCGATGAAATCATGAGCACCGAATAGAGGTTTCATCTTTCATTTGATGGTACTGTCCGGAGAGTATACTTTTTTCCATAAAGCAGCTACCCAACAGGTACTAGCTCTGAAAGATTATGGCGGGAAGGCAGCGCGCTTGCAACGGAATGGATAATTGTGATACCTTAAGCGGGAACCCATGAACCTCCCGACGGGAACCGTCACCTTTCTTTTTACCGATATCGAAGGCTCGACCCGGCTCTCGCAGAAATATCCCGAGGCAATGCCTGATCTGCTGGCGCGGCATCATGAAATCGTGCGCCAGGCTATCGAATCCAGGAACGGAAGGGTGTACCAAATCGTCGGCGATAGTATCTCTGCCGCCTTTTCCTCGGCAATCGATGCATTGAATGCAGCCATCGAGGCGCAAAAATGCTTGCAGGGCGAAGCCTGGAAACCCGAGCCCGTTCGGGTGCGGATGGGGATCCATACGGGGATAACACAGTTAACCAGTGAACAGGAATACACA
>DATAKV010000247.1:0-2997 GCA_036261375.1 Anaerolineales bacterium | reverse complement strand
GGTCTCCCTGCGCGACCTGACCCCATCCCTGATCTCCTCCGCCGATCTCATTCTGACGACGGTCCCCTTGTCGAAACAGTATACGGGAATACCCAAAGTGATCCAGGTCCATCCGCTGCTGATGCCCGAGGATATCGAGACGATCACACGGTTTTTGAGCCAATAAGGTTTGGTTACCCGGCAGTGCTCCGACCACTGCCTGTAAAACGGAAGGCTTCCATAGGAACCTCCGGCACTTTGAAAGGCCTGGTCCCAGGCAATCAACCAAAACCCGAAAGGAGAATTGAAATGCGAGAAAAGTTACAACAATTTGGAGGCTTCATGGCCGGCATGGTCATCCCCAACATCGGCGCAATCCTGGCCTGGGGTTTGATCACAGCCTTCTTCATCCCGACCGGCTGGATCCCGAATGAAAAATTCGCCGAGCTGGTCGGCCCGATGATCGTGTACCTGCTGCCCCTGCTCATCGGCTACACCGGCGGCAAGATGGTTCATGATGTACGTGGTGGTGTGGTCGGTGCGGCCGCGACCATGGGTGTCATCGTCGGAGCTGACATACCCATGATCCTCGGCGCCATGATCATGGGCCCGCTTGGCGGCTGGGCCATCAAGAAGATCGACGAGGCCTGGGAAGAGAAGATCCCGGTTGGCTTTGAGATGCTTTTCAACACCTTCTCGGTCGCCCTTGTATCCATCGTCCTGATCCTGATCGCAAACGTCGTCATTGGACCGGTGGTGGTCAGCCTGAGCAATGCGGCAGGCGCTGTCGTCGACTGGCTGGTGAAAGCCCGTCTGCTGCCGCTGGCTGCCGTCATCATCGAGCCAGCCAAGATCCTGTTCCTGAACAATGCCCTCAACCACGGCGTGCTGGGACCGCTGGGTGTGATCTCTGCCCAGGAAACGGGCCGGGCGGTCCACTTCCTGCTCGAGACCAATCCGGGTCCGGGTCTCGGCCTGCTGATCGCTTTCTACATCGCCGGCAAAGGCATGCTCAAGCAGTCCTCTACAGGCTCGATGGTCATCCACTTCCTGGGTGGGATCCATGAGATCTACTTCCCCTATGTGCTGGCTCACCCCATCATGCTCCTTTCGGTGATCGCCGGTGGCTTTGCAGCGGACCTGTGGTTCGTGATCTCGGGCGCCGGACTGGTGGCGACACCTTCCCCCGGATCGATCTTTGCCTACCTGGCCGTCATCCCGCCCGGACAGCATTTCGCCGTCCTGACCGGTGTGCTGATCGGCGCTGCGGTCTCTGCAACAGTGGGTGTCCTCATCCTGCGCCTCAACCCCGTCAAGGAAGAGGTGAGCGAAGAAGAGACTGCCACAGTCGGAGCAGTTCCAGGCCTGGCTTAAGCGCTACTTAGATCAGGTTGTATTGAAACAGCAGGTGCGGCAGTCCCTCTTCGCAGCAAATTATACTGCTGCCGCACCTGCCCCAATCATTGCAAGGAGAATCCAAAATGTCCCAATCGATTTCCGCCGACCAGCTCAAGACCATTATTTTTGCCTGCGAAGCCGGGATGGGGTCCAGCCTGATGAGCGTCAACTCGCTCAAGAAGAAGTTGAAGGCGGCCCAGATCTCGAACGTTACCGTTGTGCACAAGCCGGCGCGTGAAATCCCCGCCGACGCCCAGGTTGTCATCGTCCATAAGGGACTTGCCAAGACGGCTCGCGCTAAAGCGCCAAATGCCGTTGTGGTGGCTTTCAACCATTTTCTAAACGATCCGGTCTTCGACAAGCTGATTAAGTCCCTTGTCGATAAGACGGAGATCGTCTCCACCGAAACCTAAGGTGAGCCATGCCTATCCTATCGAAGGAACGTATCGTACTTCAGGCAAGTGCGTCCGATAAGGCGGATGCCATTCGCAAGTCCGGCGAGCTGCTTGTGAAATCGGGCTGCGTCCTGCCGGAGTATGTGGACGGAATGCTAAAACGGGAAGAATCCATGTCCACCAGCCTGGGAAACGGGGTCGCCATCCCGCACGGTGTATACGAGAACCGCGAGCACATCCTGCAGACCGGCATGTCCGTGCTGCAGCTGGCCAATGGCGTGGACTGGGAGGATGGCGAGAAGATCTTTATGGTCATCGGTATCGCTGCTTCGGGAGATGAACACGTGGGTGTGCTCTCCAACCTTGCCGAAGTGATCGATGACGACGAAGCACTTGCCGAGCTGCTGAAAACCACGGACCCGGATGTGGTCGTGAGATATCTCGGCGAAAAACAGCCTTCCTAAATCCGCTTTTTCGCATGGGTGATATCCCATGCAGAATGACAGAGTCTGCCATGAAACAGGTCGAACTGGTCATCCAAAATCAAACAGGGCTGCACGCCCGTCCTGCCAAGGTGCTGGTCACTCTTGCCAAGCAATTCAAGTCCACGATCAGTCTCCTTCATGGCGCAAAGAAGGCCAATGCCAAGTCAATGGTCTCGGTTTTGACATTGGGCGCCGTCCGTGGAAGTGAGATCATCGTCCAGGCCGATGGAGCGGATGAAGAGACGGCCATTGCCGAGCTGGAGGCCGCGATCCGGGCCGGATTGGGGGATAACGTTGCGTATCCCGAAGCCGAACCGGCTACCGCCAAAAAGGAAACACCGATTTTTGTTCAGCAGGCCGTGGAACCTTCCGAGCCCGGGGTAATCAAGGGTGTGGGCGCCGCGCCGGGAATCGCCGTGGGTCCCGTTTTCCACTTTCAACAGGTGGAGATCGATCTCGACCAACACGAGGCACAGCCGGCCGAGGGGCAGATGAGCCTGGCCGAGGCGCTGGACTGCGCAAAGAAACAGCTTGCAGAGCTCCATCAGGAGATGACCGATAAGAAACTGGGCGCCGAAGCAGCGATCTTCGAGGCCCACGTGGAACTGCTGGAGGATCCCGACCTGGCAGATGCCGTTCAGGCTCGTGTGGAAAGGGGACAAAGCCATGCCCGGGCCTGGAAGGAAACGTTCGAAGAACGCGCCGGATCCATCGCAGCACTCAGTGATCCACTGCTCGCA
>DATAKV010000242.1:0-11515 GCA_036261375.1 Anaerolineales bacterium | reverse complement strand
TGGCGCGCAGGATCGTGTTGTTGGCCGTCGAGCTCCCCGAGCCGTTTTTAGTGCCAACGATGATCGAAAAATCGTTCACTATTTTGTTCATTACACTCCTCAATGATCTGGAGTCGGCCAGCCTGCTGGCTGATCGTTTTGCGGAGTCTGCTCCGCGACTCCAAATTTACGGTCTTTGATACAGCAAATCCGTATGAGCAACGAGCGCTTCATGCCCGGATTTGTAATCTCCAATGCAGATAGCTTCCACCATCTTCTGGTGGTAGTGCCAGACTTCCTCCAAATATTCGTACCCGCCGGCGAATACGTTCAGACCTACGGCTTCATAAGCTTCCCAGTACGCCTCCAGGATGCCTGTCACGAACGGGTTTTCGAGCCGTCGATAGATCAGCAAATGCAGGCTGCGGTGTTCCTCATGCGGTACCTGGATCGGTGTGCCGTGCAGCTTCTCCCAGGCCCGCGCCACCAGTGATTGGAGCTCGCGCTGATCGTCCCCGGTCAGTTTTTCGACGGCTTCGAACCAGAAAGCGGACTCGACGTGCCTGCGCAGCTCGGCAAATTTGTGGAAGTGGGCATCGTTGAGCGCCAGGGCATAGCTTAAACTCTGGCGGACAGCCGGGGTGAAGGAGTACGAGCGCCGCCTCGTTCCCAGCCGCGGGCGGACCTCCACCAGGCCCAGCGCTCGCGCCACTTCAAGCTGTTCACGCAGGGATGCTAGGCTGACGCGCAGTTCCACGCTCAAATCCTTGAGCGAGGGAAGACCATCTTCCACTTCATGATGCGTGGCAAGATAGCGCATAAATTCAGAGATCTCGGGGGATGGGCGTTCTCGTAACATATGTATGATTAATCAGATGAATGTATTGTATGACTCTGTGAGAAAAATGTCAATGAAACGAACATTACAATCTGGTTATGGGCGAACAAAAACCCGCCGGGATCAGCGGGTTTCATCGTGCAGCCACTATATTTCACATTCCAAGCAGAGACATCTCGTGCCGGAGTGTGGACTCCAATCCTTCGGTTAGCGGCCGCGGCTTGTACCCCAGGAAACGCTTTGCCTTGCTGTTATCACCCCAGTACGTGACCCCGGCCAGGATCCGTAAACTCTCAGACCGGTACGTTTCCGGGAGGACATTGTCAAACGGTTTGACCAGAGACGACATCACTTTGAAGAGTGTCGGCGAAACCACTTTTGGCACCGGCTTGCCGGAGATATGGCTTGCCAGTTGAAAGGCTTCCGCGTGGGTACAGGCCTCTCCGGCGATGATATACGATTCACCGGGCACACCTTTTTCCATGGCCAGGATATGGCCGTCCGCGGTGTCATCCACATGAGCCCAGCAGAACCCGGCCTCGGTCGGGAGCATGGGGAGTTTTCCCTTCAGAAAATCGATCAAGGATTGCCGCAGGCCTGAGGTATCACCGGGACCATAGATCACGCCGGGCATGACGATCACCAGCGGCAGTCTCTCAGCGATAAATTGTACGGCAATGTCGTGGGCTGCTGCCTTGGTGCGATCATATTCTGTAAGATGCCTGCCTGAGAAGCGGTACGATTCATCCTTTAGCTCACCGTGTGTATCGGAGTTGATAGCCACCGTGCTTGTGTACACACCCTTGGGGACGCGCAGATCCCGCATCAGCTCTAGCACATTACGCGTACCCTGCACATTAACTTTTTCCGCGGGTGATATATCCCGAGCGCCGATCTTATACCATCCCGCCACATGGAATACTCCATCCACGCCCTGCATCGCCTCACGCATGGATTCCTTGTCGGTGACATCGCCCGGAAACAATCGAACGCCCATGCTTTGCAGCTCGCTGGCCTTGTTTGGATCCCGGATCGATGCGTGGACGTCATGCCCCGCCTGTCGCAGATGGCGCGCAAGCACACCTCCTAAAAAACCTGTCGCACCAGTCAGGAAATACTTCATCGCAGGTCCTTTACACCTCGAAACAAAAACATCCGCAGAGATGTTCTTCGGATGCTGGCTGGATCAAATGCCTGGAAACACGTTCATGACGCGCCGGCTATTCTTTCGAGGGTGGGTTTTCGAGCGCGTCATGGATCTGGTCGATCAGTTTCTGGATCTCACGCCGTTCTTCGTAAGCCTGGCGGAGGGAAGCCTGGAAGGCGGGTTTTTCTTCATCGGAGATCGTCTCGAGCAGGTGCTCGGCCCGGGCGATCTGGGTGTTCTTGTGCAGCAGCTTCGTTTCCAGTCTTTTGCGATACCCCTCATAGAAGACCGGCTCATCGAGCGGCTCCTGGGGGAAGGTTCTCCCGGCCGCCAGCAGTTCGGCGATCGTGGGCAGGAACTCGTCGAAGTTAACCGGCTTTTCGATAAAGCGGGTAACGCCCAGCGTCAGGGCAAAGGCTTTGTCTTCGGGGGCCACATATGTGGCGGAGAGGAAGATGACAGGGATGTCGCGTGTGCCGGGGTCGATCCGCAGACGATGCACCAGGCTGAACCCGTCCATTTTGGGCATCAGGATATCGGTGACGATGATCGCCGGTCGTTCCTGGTCGATCGCTTTGAGAGCCTCTTCCCCATCCCGTGCGGTGACGACGCGGTAGCCTTTGAACTCCAGGGTCGCCTTAAGCAGGGTGAGAATATCCGCAATGTCTTCGACGATCAGCAGGGGGCCAGGTGGATGATTCACAGCTCGATTGTACCATCGCGCAGCCAGCCGCGTTAGTACTGATGAACGACTTGACTCTCCAGGAATGCCGGCAGATCGGTCGGTGGGGGCTCCGTGAGTGGATCGGTTGGCGGTGGGTCGGTGGGAGGCGGGACAGGTGTGTCGGTAGGCACAGGTGTATTGGGAGGTCTAGGTGTGTGGGAAGGACGCGATGTATGCGTAGGTCTGGGCGTATGGCTGGGCCTGGAGGTTGCAGTCAGTGCGGGACCGGCGGTGGCAGTAGGCGCTACTGGTGTGTTCGATGGACGCAGGGTGGCTGTATGGTTGGGAACCGGCGTGCTCGACGGCCGGATCGTCGGAGTTCGTGTTGGGACAGGTGTATTTGGTGGCCGCAAAGTGGCTGTATGGTTGGGGACCGGTGTCCTCGACGGCCGAATTGTTGGTGTTCGTGTTGGGATGGGTGTATTTGGTGGCCGCAAAGTAGCCGTCCGACTGGGAACCGGTGTCCTCAACGGCCGGATTGTTGGTGTTCGTGTTGGGATAGGTGTATTTGGTGGCCGCAGAGTAGCCGTCCGGCTGGGGATCGGCGTGCTCGACGGCCGGATCGTCGGAGTTCGTGTTGGGATGGATGTATTTGGTGGCCGCAGAGTAGCCGTCCGGCTGGGAATGGGCGTGCTACCAGGGCGAAGCGTCGCTGTCCTGGTGGCTGTCGATCCCGTAACCGGTATATTTGGTCGTGAGATCACGGTCGGGCCCGGATGGGTGCGGGTCGCAGTGGCCGTGAGTGTGTGGGAGGCTGTGGGGGTCAGGCTGATCGAAGGTGTGATGGACGGGGTCTGGGTTCTGCTTGGCGTTGAGGAAGGCGTAGCTGTGGATGACGCTGTGACTGTAAAGGAAAGGCGAAGGATCGCGCCCTCAGTCTGGGTTGCATTCGGAGGGGAGGTAACAGATGCTGTCTGTGTGGACTGAATCATTACAGGCTCGCCCTCCTGCAGGCCATCCCCAAGGATGAATGCCGGCAGGATATAGCTGAGCAGTGCAATGCCCAGTATGGACAGCAAAACCAGACAGCCTCGATTCCTCATGCCAGACACGCTCCTTGGGTGAACCTATCCTCCAGGTCGCTCAGTGCTGACTGTGATGTAGTTACAAAAGGGGTGTGGTGATTATCTCACGAAACCGGCCAAGTGCACAATCACTAAGAAAGGCTGATCCTGCTAAAGGCTACAGCCGGAAAATTCGGTGAAGAATCAGTACTCTGGAGGCATCTGGTACACCCGGTGGGCATGGTATAGTGGCAAAAGAGAACCATCCCACACCCATCCAGACCTCATCCTATAAGAATTTTGATCGTCGAATAAATCCTGTTCGGTCCATTTAATGTTGCCTGAAATGGAGGTGATGCCCCGTCAATAGATTTCTCGAACGATGTCTTTGCAAGTTGTACACTACAAACAAATGATTAAGAGGAGCAACCGATGAAAAAAGTTGTAACTGGATCGATGCTTGCGTTGATGCTTGTCTTCACTCTGGCAGGTGGGGCAGCAGCGATCACCAATGGACAGCCCGATGGGGATGCCCATCCCTATGTAGGTTTGCTGGTCTTCGATGCGGAGTTTTGTAATGAGCAGGGAGAAGAATGTGAAGTCCTGCCCGCATGGTCCTGCAGTGGATCGCTCATCTCTCCCACCGTGGTCCTGACCGCAGGCCACTGTACCGAGGGGGCCGTGGCAGTTCGTGCCTGGTTTGAAGAGAAACTCCAGGCTGAAGATGGCTCTCTCCTCGTCGATGATTTTCCCTTTGGCGGCGGAGACTCCACGGAAGGAACAGCCTATACCTATCCGGAATACAACAATGACCCGAACCGCAGGGGCAATGGTCTTCCCTCCTTCGCCTATCGCGATATTGGGATTGTCGTTCTCGACGAGCCGGTGGATGTGGGCGGGTTTGCGGCCCTGCCCGAGCCGGGCCAGGTCGATGAACTGTCCAACAAGAGTCCGGTCGAGTTCGTCGGCTATGGCGTCCAGTTCCAGGCTCAGATCCCCGGAAACCAGCTTCCCCAGCCGCCCCCGTTCTACCGCTGGGACGGCTTCTATAACCGCTACTATGCCACAGGAGAGCTGATCTCCGGCAAGTTCGTCCATGCCGGGGAATTCATCCGGGTCTCTTTCAACCCGGGTGGTGGATCGGGCGGCATCTGCTTCGGTGACTCCGGGGGGCCGATCCTGCAAGGCGGCACGAACGTTGTTCTGGGCGTCAACTCGTATGTGGCCAATATCAACTGCGCAGGGGCAGGTTATGCCTCGCGCGTAGACATCCCAGAAGTACTGGCGTGGATCGAGAGCTTCCTGTAGTTGTTATAGGAACATCCACTGAATAAATAGAAATCACCCCGGGCTTGGCCCGGGGTGATTATTTTTCCATTGCTTAATCCAGCGAACAATCGTATGGACCCTCTGCCGGCGGATACGGGTCGCTGCCCTCGAGCGCCCAGGCAAAGACGAAGGCCAGCGCATCGATGTCACAGTCCGAAAGGACAGGATCGCCCAGGTCGGGCCAGCCATAGCCCATCAGGTCGGTGCTTTCCCACAGGTTGGTCGTGTGGCCCAGCCCCAGCGCGTGGCCGATCTCGTGCAGGGTCACCCAGCCCAGGTATTCGGGACTGTAGGGATCTACATCCCAGCCGACCGGGAAATCTGAGACGACCAGGATGTTCGGACAGCCGTGGTCTCCACAGATCGCATAGCCTGCAAAGGATACACCGCCCGCATGTGGTACATAATGCACCACAATGTCGGCGGCCCTTTGCTGGCTGCCCCGGGCGACGGTTACATCCGTCAGCGTGATCAGGCCATCGAAACACTCCTCCAGCACGGCGCTCCAGGTGGCGATGGCTTGATGGACGGCAGCCAGGTGTTCCTCCCGTACACGGGGAGACGCCTGGACGGCGATGGTCAGGTCAGTATGGTCCCACCAGTAGCCGGGATAATAATTGCTCAGGATTTCAAGTGACTCGGCGTTCGACTCCGGTAGTCCACAGTCGATGCCCGTACTAGTAGGGGAAGGACTGCTGCCCGGCGCTTTGGGCTTGGCCTGCACGGACGTTGGTACGAGGAGCGCTGCGACCATGAAGATGACGATGGGGATTCGTAGAAAACGCATGGTTATTTTCTCCTTACCTCCATTTGGATGGCCGAAATCCATCCAACCTCCCGGACGACCGGGGTGTGCCAACATTTTTCCCCACAGCGTGGAATTATAGCAGTTAACCATTGCGGGGTTAAGCAAGCTCGCAACTTTCTGCTCAGGCTCACCGGACCCTGTTGTTACACCTTCTGCTTCTTCAGCCAAGCCAGAGCCTTATCTGCTTCAGGATGGCCGTGCTTCCTGGCCTGCAAGAAACAGCGCTCCGCCAGGCGGTAGGACTTCTGCCGTACCGCCGCAATAGCCAGCCAGAACCAGGCTTCGTTGTTTTCCGGTTCGGCGGCCACCACTTTGCGCAGCTCGGCGACGCCCTCTTCGGCCTTTCCGGCGCGCACAAGTGCCACGCCTTGTTGAAAGGCAGCCTGCACCTCTTCTCCAGAAGGACCGGCCGGCGCTTGTTCGTCCACCGGCTGCTCCCCGGCCTCGCTTTCCGGGATCGCCAGCCGCTCCACTTTCGCCAGCAGCGATCGTTTCCACAGCAGATACGCCAGCACCACCACGGCGATCAGGATCCCTGCCCACGCTAACAGGGGCACAACGAGAGAGCGGCCACTTCGATTACGTACGTCGCTCTGTAAATTGACTGGACCGCTCCCTTGTGTGGAGGCTGCAGAGGCCGTTGGCACGCTCTGCTCTGCAGCCGTTGGCGGGACTTCCGGTGCATCGGGCATGCGGAACCAGGTCGAACGGGTATTGAGCCCGGCCTGCACCTCGCGCGTCGTCCCGCCAGCAAGCTCATGAAGGATGATTCTGGGCGTCATTTCCTCGAACAAGTTGGTCTGCTCCATCACCAGCCAGGCGCTGTCTGGCGAGAAGAACTGGTCGTGCGGCAGGGCCTTTCCCGCCAGTCTCAGCGGCTCACCACTACCGCACCGGGCGAGCCAGTTGGCGGTCTGGCCGTCGGCAAAGTCGCTGATCCGCGCCCACTGTCCGTCGGGCGAGAACCGGGCGTCGACCCCTGGCATAGCTGCGCCGGGTGTATCGTTGTGGACCACGTCGATCAGCGGCAGATAGTTGTTCGTGGCTGTCTCCAGGCAACCGAGGGACATGCTTGCCTGTCCACTACTTCCCACAAGCAGCCGGCTGCCGTCCTGCGTGGCATCGAACAGGATCTCGGCCAGAGGGGCTGCGGCCAGTACGTCCGACTGGAAGCGATGCCTGCCGACAATGTATCCATCGTTTTGCTCGATCCAGGTCCGGTTGCCGTAACCCTCGCCGTTGAACTCTTCGACCAGCAGCTCCTGCCCGGTCTGCGGGTCGATGGCCGAGATCGAGAACCCGTAATTGCTGGCACCCATCCAGGTGATGCGCTGGACACTGATCAGCCTGCCATCCGGCGACCAGCCCACGCCGCTGACGTTCTGGGCCACTTCCCGCGTCCGCCCGCTGATCGGGTCGTAGAGAAACGCCGTGCCGTCGGCATTGTTCTCGAACGAATGCGGCGGGTGGGTGGAATAGGCCAGGATGGACTGCGTCGGCGACCAGCTCACATAACAGCGGTCGCGCTGGATGATCCAGTCGGCGGGCTTGCCCTGCTCGGCGATCCACAGCTTTCCAGACTTATCGCAATAGGCCATCCAGCGCCCGTCGAATGACCATTCGGGAGGCACCTCGCCTTCGGGAAGCTCGGTCCGCTTGTCGAGGATATCCACCATCCAGGCTGGACCATCGTCCTCTACATAGCCATACTTGCGGCTGTCGGGTGACCAGTTGAGCTGCTCAAACTGCCTGGGATGGGCCGACTCTATCCCCGAAGCAGTCACGGTGCCATCCACCTGGCTTGTCAGGGTCACGATCTGGTTGCCGAACAGGATGGTTTGGCCGTCCGGCGAGACGCTCAAGTCCTGGCCGGAGAACGGAGCAGTCAACTTCTGGACCTGGCCCGAGACCGGTTCGTAGAAGGCCAGCGCGTACTCGCTGCTGACGAACAGGATCCCATCCTTCCCCGCCACCGGAGCCGCAGCCTGGCTCTCTTCCACAGCCGGGAGCGGCGCCCAGTCTGCCGTGATCGTCCCGAAGGAGTCGACATCCCAGAGCGCCTGGCCGGTTTCCACATCCAGCAGGACGAGCTGCTGCTTCGAGAGCGGGTCCTGCATCACGGTCAGCGGCTGGACGAATAGCAGGTACCGGCTGTCCGGCGACCAGGCCTGCGGAAATACTTCAAATGAAGATGAAAACAGCTTCCGGATGTTTGAGCCGTCCGGTGCAACGGTCATCAGGTCGCCGCGCCGGTTGAGGTACGTCCCAATGGTGAAGCTTTCGAAGGAGGCAAAGGCGATCTGGTCACCGTCCGGCGACCAGAGGGGAAAGTAGGCTGCACGCCCGGCCTGGGAATAGATTTCAGTCCGCGTTTGCCCATCCTGGCTGGCAACGCTTATTCCATAGGTTTCGCTTTCATCCGCATAGACCCAGATCGCGTTATCGAAGGCCAGTGACTGGCCATCCGGCGACCAGTCCACATCCGGACCGACAGTGCTCTCATTGTTCTCTTCAGACCATTCTCTGGTTTCACCCGTATCGCGGTTGTAGGTATGGAACTGCCCCACACACTCAAAGCAGAAGTCGAAGTAGCTGATCGTCTTTCCATCCGGCGACCAGCGCGGGTTGATGACCGGTCTCTCGCTCGGGATCAACAATTTGTTTTCTTTGTTCGCAAGTGAATGGGACCAGATCCCATGGTCCACCACCAGCTCAAGATCCGGAGATCCGCCCGCGGAATAGATCAGGGTCGTGCCATCCGAGGACCAGTCATACTCGCAGGAGCCCTGCTCGGTGACCGGGTATTTCTCGAGCGTCAGCATATCCATGTAATGGATCGCTCCTGCATTCATCGACTGCGGGTCCAGGAGGCAGTAAGCCAGGGTACGGCCATCCGGTGAGAAATGCGGGTTCGACAGTCTGGTCTCCAGAGGCGCCTGCAGCAGTAAAAGCGGCTCATCCACCTCTCCCCGCACCAGGAACAGGCGGCTGCCGTCCTCCACATACGCAAACTGCCCCGGTAGCGACAGCCCCTCCTGCGCCAAAGCATCCCCACCTGGTGCAAACCAAAAACCAGCGAGCAACAGCAATAATAAGAATGATCGAAGGAACTTCATTGAAACCATCCCGGGATTTCCATGCAAGAAACAGCTAACCACCTGTCCTATATTAATCGAAGTTCGAAGAATCTCAAATTGTTTTCAGAGGAAACCCCCTCCCTGCCTCCCCCTCAAGGGGGTAGTGGCCCGCCTTCGGCGGGACGGAGGGGGTCTTTATATCTCCATCCCATTCAACAACTCCTTCAGTGCCAGCAGCTCCTCGCGCGTCAGCGTCACTCCCTTGCCCATCTTACTTCCATCGGCCGACCAGTCGCGCAGGTCATATTTGGGCTCGCGGTCATTCCAGCTGACCAGGTTCAGCTCCTTCGCCCAACCCGAAGCAGACGTGGAAAGCACCCCGATCTTCCGGACGATCTCATACTTGATA
Source organism: Anaerolineales bacterium (assembly GCA_036261375.1). GTDB lineage: Bacteria > Chloroflexota > Anaerolineae > Anaerolineales > Villigracilaceae > Defluviilinea. Next base: position 2,200 of record DATAKV010000242.1, on the reverse strand, counting down.
TCAGCCATTGCAACTACCTCCTGAAAGCAGTTTGTTACCATCCAATCTTAGCATTAAACGGTCCTCCCCCAAATTCCGTGCTCGTCGGAATTTGGGGGAGGTGCCCCGATCCGAAGGGAAGTGGCGGAGGGGGTCACGTCCGGTAATCGAACATCCAAGTCTGCCTGGCCGCATCGAACAGCAGATCATAATCATACTGTTGGTTGGCAACCACCCGGCCGTCCTGCATCGTGAAGGTCACATTCACACGGACCCAGGCGTGCGTGCCATCATTCTGCAGCACTTCCACCGAGTGGATGTCCACGCGGGCGACGGAGTTCCACCATTGCTCATAATCTTCGAAGCTGCCCGTGCCCACATTGGTACGGAAGCTGGGAGTCAGATAATTGTTCCACAAATTCTGGTAATTGCGCTGGGCCCAGACGGCATTGAAATACCAGCGCATAAATCCGGCCGGGTCTGCCAGGCTGTTGCTGGAGGACTGCGTGGGAAGGACCGGCGCCATGGTAGGCTGGAGCGGTGCGGCAAAGGTCGGCGTCGTCGCAGCGGGCGAGACTATGAAAGTCGTCGGCGAGGGGATCGCCGTGTTGACCGGTGTCAGGCGCGGGAGGCGCGTATTCGTCGCCGTTTCTACCGGGATCGTGGAGGTCGGCGCAGCGAGAGTCAGGGTTGGGCGAGCCGTCCCGGCACCGGCCTGGCCGGGGATCGGGCACGTTTCCAGGGTCACAGGAAAGTTTGAGCAGTTCGTCCCATCCACGCACACGTTGAGATTGAAGGCCGTCTGCTGGGCGCCGCGGCATAGCAGGATACGCTGTCCATTGACCTCCTGCGCAGTCAAACATGTGACGCGGGCCAGCGGCTCGGCCACACTGAAGCTGGTATTTTCACCCAGGATCAACACCGCATGCGGCTCATCGTTCACACAGAACTGGCACTGCAGAGTGACCGGGTCCAGCCCGGTGACGGGGATCGATACGGTGGGCGTGAGTTCAAGACCGCTCCAGATCCCGGTGACAGCCGGGCTGGGGCTGGCCTGTCCATCAGCCGGCAGGATCGTGCCCACCGGTGTTGCACCTGGGGCAGCGGGGAGATTGCAGGCGCTCGTTAGAACGAGTAAAAGGATCGCGGCAGCCAGGGACCTGCGCGAAAAAAGTTTCATTCGGGGAACTCCTAGGATATTTCTCAAAATCGTCTGGACACATGCGTCCATTCCTAAGAGGTCAAACGAACCAGCAGGGAAAACTGTTATCTCAGAGGAAAGCGGTCTTCCCGCAATGGGAGGGATGGGCCATGGAATGTCTCTGCCCCGCTGAATGCAGCCGGAGTTCCATCAGCGGAAACACCACGGCGCACACTCCATCACCTTTTCCATTTCCACATGAAATTTTTCATAATGTGTATCTGACTGTCCCACCAGGTCCCTCACCAGATCCGCCTCCTGAGCCTGATAGGCCAGGAAAGCTTGCACCACCGTTCCCATATACCCGACCAGGTCCTCCTTCGCCCCCCGCAGACAGCCCGGCACTTCCACCGTCTGCGTATCCATCATGATCTGTTGCAGCTCGGCCAGCGGGCGCACGATCTTATCCGGCGCCGCCGACGTGGCGAACTGGTAGGAGTGATCGAAGCGCTCCATCTGGTGCAACAGCAGGAAGGAAGCTCTTTCCACCGCCGGTACTTCACACGCCGCCCGCACAATAAATAACGCATAGAGTCCCACGGCAGCCGCCAGGAGAACAAGCGCACCGAATGAGGTCCACACTCGTCGTCCCGTGACAGCGACCGGGAATTTCTCCTTCAACCTCTCTCTACTCCTTCTCCACGTGCCTTTGTATGCTGGGAGTGTAATGGGAAGGCCGGGATGGGGTCATTCTTCCTTTCGATAATCGAGCTTTCTAACAAGTAGCGAATGGCTGCCCAGAACGACGAGCTCATATGACTTCTCTTTGTTGTAGCTGTTGAGAAAATTATAGTGCTTATGAAGGGAATAAACAACAGGGGCTTCCACTTTTCTTCATGGTCCTAAGCCTTGCGAAGGCGTTCCCAAGCCAGCTCTTAACCTATCGGCCACCTTTCGCCGGCTTGACCTTGCGTGTTTTGCACCAGGAACGAAACCGAAGCGGCTCGAACGTTTTAGTACCGCTCGAGCCGCAACAAAATACCATGGGCTTATCAAAAAGGAGACCGCGCAATCACATTG
>DATAKV010000230.1:0-4513 GCA_036261375.1 Anaerolineales bacterium | reverse complement strand
CAATTTTGAATCCAACGCTTCGTGAGCCGCTATGAGAGAGCAGGGCAAGATAGTGTCCCGGCTGCAGCCCGTGCAGCGGCTCATACAGGTGGAAGGAGCCCCACTCGACAAAATGATTGCCTGTCCCGCTGGTGCCCAGCTGGCGGTAGGCGTTGTCCTTCAGAGAGAGGAGCAGGGGAGTTGCGGTCCAGGTCCGATCGTCCAGCACCTCATGCTCAGCCAGGCGGCTGCCCTTCCACTGCGAGCCCATGCCGAAGGCGGTCTGCTCCAGCAGGGCATTCTCGAACATGCCCTTTTTCTGCCCAAGCAGGTGAGGGGAGACCTCATACAGTGACAGTCTCATCCGGCAGGCAATATCCACGCCGACGGCATAAGGGATGACAGCACCCTCGGTTGCCAGCACCCCTCCGATCGGGAGACCATAGCCGACGTGCGCATCGGGCATCAGCGCACCAGCCACACTGACCGGCAGGCGCATGGCATTGTCCATCTGGGCGATGGAGCCTTCGTCAATATTCTCCCTGCCCCAGATGGGATATCCCAGCGGGGAGTCACGCAGGCCATCCGGCGGGGGCTCTGTCTTCTGTGTTATGCGGAGGCACTCCCTCGCAAGCTCTGCCATCTGCTCGTCGGCAAGGAATGGACCGGGGCTCTGGCGCACCGCCTCGAGCCGCGCAAGGATCGTCTCGCGATCGAGTCCCTGATCGGCGAATTGTTCGGCGATTCGTTTGGCGATGCCGATGATTTTGCCATCGGGCCAGTTGTACTGCTTGAGGATCTTGCCGGTGATGGTGTCCATTCTTTGCTCCTTGAAATGGCTTTCCAGCATGTCACTCTGAATGGTGCTGTCGGGTGCCTGCAAAGATGGCGTTAAAGAAAAACAGTCACTCTTTCAAAGTGACTGTCCTGGAAGCGGGGTGAGATACGTCCGGATTGTGCTATGAAACAGTCAAATTGAAAACCTTAAAGCGCGCCGGGATTGGCGTGTAATGAGTTTTCGTATTGAGGACGTTATCTGTTTCATAGCTGCCATTATAGCAAAGATTTTCGATATGTACATGTCCGCAGAAAGAACCAGCGCCGTTTCCGGCGCTGGAAGCATTCTTATGATCTGGTTTTTTTCTCGATCTTCGACCAGGTGTCCCTGAGGTTTACCGTCAAATTGAAAACCGGTTTTTCCGCCGTTGAGTCGGGATCGGTGGCGAAATAACCCTGGCGCTCGAACTGGAAGCGGTCACCCGGCTGGGTCTTGGCGAGAGCCGGCTCCACAAATCCGTGCTGGACCCTGAGGGAATCGGGGTTGAGACACTGGATAAATCCCTCTTCGCCCTCCTCCGGGTCCTCCTTCATAAAGAGCCGGTCGTACATGCGGAACTCAGCCTCTTTGGCGTGCGCAGCAGACACCCAGTGGATGGTTGACTTTACTTTGCGGCCATCCGGGGCATCGCCGCCGCGTGTGGTAGGATCATACGTGCAGTGCACCTCGACGACTTCGCCTGCTGCGTTCTTGACCACGTCTGTGCAGCGCACGAGATAGGCATAGCGCAGGCGCACTTCGTTGCCCGGGTACAGACGATAATACTTTGGCGGGGGAGTCTCACGGAAGTCATCCTGCTCGATGTACAGCACCTTCGAGAAGGGAACCTTGCGTGTGCCTGTATCCGGGTCCTCAGGATTATTAATTGCATCCATCTCCTCGACCTGGCCATCGGGGTAATTGTCGATGACCAGCTTGAGAGGCTTGAGAACAGCCATCCGGCGCGGGGAGTGTTTGTTGAGATCCTCGCGTAAAACGGCCTCCAGAAAGGCAACATCCGCGATCACACCGGCATTCGAGGTGGCAACCGTCGAGATACCCATTCGCTGGACAAACTCCACGATCGCCTCGGGCGTATAGCCGCGGCGGCGCATCCCGCGCAGGGTTGGCATACGCGGATCGTCCCAGCCGTTGACGTGACCCTCTTCCACGAGACGGCGCAGCTTGCGCTTGCTCATGACGGTGTAGTTCAAATTGAGCCGGGCGAACTCGATCTGCCTGGGCTGGAACACACCCAGCTGCTCGGGGAACCACTCATAGAGCGGACGGTGGTCGCGGTACTCCAGGGAGCACAGCGAGTGGGTGATGCCCTCCATCGAGTCATTCTGCCCGTGGGCCCAGTCGTACATCGGGTAGATCTTCCATTTGGAGCCTGTGCGGTGGTGGGGAGGCTCGTGGATGATGCGGTACATGACCGGGTCGCGCATGTTGAGATTCGGGTGCGCCATGTCGATCTTGGCGCGCAGGACGCGCGAGCCATCGGGGAATTCGCCGTTCTTCATGCGCTCGAGCAGGTCCATGTTCTCTTCCACATCGCGGTCGCGGTAGGGGGAATTTTTACCCGGCTCGGTGAAGGTGCCGCGGTTGGCACTGACCTCTTCCGGACTCTGATCATCGACGTAAGCCTTGCCCATCAGCACGAGCTTCTGGGCCCATTCGTATAGCAAATCGAAATAATCGGAGGCGTAGGTGACCCTGGCCCACTCAATGCCGAGCCAGCGGGCATCTTCCATGATGGCCTCCACGAACTCGGTCTCTTCCATTGTGGGGTTGGTATCGTCGAAGCGCAGGATCAGCTCGCCGTTGTTCTCCTTGGCGATCAGATAATCGATCATGAAGGCCTTGACGTGGCCAATGTGCAGGTAGCCGTTGGGCTCGGGCGGCAGGCGCGTGCGGACGTAGTTGAAGCGTCCCGTGCGCAGGTCCTCGGCGACGGCTTCGCGGATGAAGTCAGTGGGTTTGCTGGTCGTGTTCTCTTCAGGGTTCATTCTTGTGCCTTATCTGATTTTCGTTTCTTTCCGGGCCCCGCTCGTTCTCATTGGAGGAACATTTTCAGGTCGAAAAGAGTCATCCCTGTATTATAACAAAGCGCAAAGTATAATCAATTGCCGATGACCCAATCTTTGCGTAGCTTACCCTGTCCCATTCATTACGGAGCCTCCCATGACTGAAACAAACCCTAAACCTTCCACATTCCTCGGTACATACTTCGACCGGGACGCCGTTCTGCGCATCTCGCGCTGGGCAGAGATCCTGGCCTGGGTCGTTCTGACCATCTATATGCTGGATTGGCTGTTTTCGCTGCTGCTGTTCTTTGCCCAGTACTACAATGGAATGTTCATGGAAAAGGGTATGACCTTCCTGAACGGGGTCACCTTTTTCTCCCCGTACCTGACCCGGCCACTGCCCGGCATATTCTACTTCTTTGGCCTGCAGGCCGTTTCCAAGGTGCTCCAGATCCTGCTGGATATGGAGGATAATACCCGCCGCGCCGCCCGCCAGTAAGAGCTGCCTGCTGGAATTGGCTCGCCATGCCTTCATTCAAATAAAGCAGAAAAGTGTCACTCTAAAATGAGGAGCTTTTTTCCCTGTTATTTCTAAATTTGGTGGTAAAATACCCGTCGCCTTGGGGATTGGTGCAACGGCAGCACGCCACGCTCTGGACGTGGAAATTGGGGTTCGAATCCCTGATCCCCAGCTAAAAAAGACTCCCGACCGGGAGTCTTTTTTTATTAAGCGTTCGGTCACTTTCTGAAAATCATTCTCCGCGCAGGGTTTCGGCGGCCTGCATCCGGCTTCCCCGCCAGGCAGGATAGAGGGCGGCAAGCAGGGCAGCACCCACGGCGAGCAGGAATGCCTGCACAAAAGGAATTGCTTCTACGTGCATCTGCAGGGTCCAGCCGAAGGAGCGCTGGTTAATGATAAAGACCAGGATCCAGGCCAGGATATAACCGGTGGGGAGGGACAGGAGTCCGGCCGAGGCTCCCAGCAATCCTGTTTCCAGGAGCGTCAGGCTGCGCATTTCTTTGGCCGTCAGGCCCAGGGCGCGGAGGACGCCCATCTCGCGGGCCTTCTCAAGCTGGACGGCAAGCAGCGAGCTGAGCACCCCGATAAACGCCACGACCGTCGTCACCAGCTGCATCGCGGCAGTAATGGCAAATGTCCGGTCGAAGACCCGCATGGCCTCTTCCCGAAGCGCGCCGCTGGGATGGACCTGAATGCCGGGAATATGCGCCAGTCCCGAACGCAGGTCGGCGGTGACCTGGTCTGCATCCATCTCCGGATCCAGGAACAGTGCCAGGCCGTTGATCCGGTCATCGTTCCAGAGGCGGCGATAGACATCCAGGTTCATACGGATGGAGCCGCGGGTGGAGGCATAATCGGCATAGATGCCGGCAATCGGAAACGACTGCCAGCCCTGCGGTGTGAGCAGAGACAGCGCTCCACCGGGAGCCGAAATTCCGAGACGGGAAGCAAGCGGCTCTGAAAGAAGAATGGCCCCGTCAGCCATCTGCTCCCAGGCCTGTTCAGGGCTGCCCTGTGAAGCAAGGAACAGGCGTGGATTCATCGGTCTCTCCGACTCCACGGCGACCAGCTCCACAGGCCCAGACTCTGTTTCGACCATGGATGCACGGACCGTGACCGTGGCGTCTGTTTGGGTTCGTCGCTGAACGATTTCGAGCACGCCCGGATCAA
>DATAKV010000697.1:0-8985 GCA_036261375.1 Anaerolineales bacterium | reverse complement strand
TGCCCAGGCACTTGCGCTGGAACTCCGCATCGCCAACCGCGAGGACTTCATCCACAACAAGGATCTCTGGTTCCAGATGCGCAGCCACGGCAAACGCCAGCCGCAGGTACATGCCGGAGGAATAGCGCTTGACCGGTGTATCGATGAACTGGCCGACCTCCGAAAATTCCACCATCTCGTCGAATTTCTTGTCGATCTCAGTCCGCTTCATACCCAGGATGGCGCCGTTCATATAAATGTTTTCGCGGCCCGTCAGCTCGGGGTGGAAGCCTGTGCCCACTTCAAGTAGCGAGCCCACCCGTCCACGCACGGTGACCGTACCTTCGGTCGGCTCGGTTACACGAGAGAGGATCTTGAGCAGCGTGCTCTTTCCCGCGCCGTTGCGCCCCACGATACCGAGCACTCTGCCCTCTTCCACATCAAAGGAGACATCTTTCAGCGCCCAGACAAAATTCTTATTCGCCCGGCGGTCAGACTTCCCCACCAGAGCCTTCGCCAGACGCACCGGCGCGTAGACGGTATCCACCAGCACATCGCGCAGCATGTTGTAGCGGAATTTCGCCTCGGCCGCGCCGATCTGGTATCTCTTGCCGAGGTTATCTACACGGATGGCGGTTGTCATGGCTAGATGGTATCCGCAAATGTCTTTTCCATACTTCGAAAATAGAAAAGACCGGAAACGAAAACCAGGATGGAAATGGCCACGGAGATCCATAAGGTAAGATCCGGTCCGTTGCCTGATCCAAGTAGTGCCCAGCGGAATCCATTCACCACACCGGTCATCGGATTGAGCGATAGAAGGAGCTGTAGATTTTCCGAAAACGCAGAGAACGGATAGGCGACTGGCGTGGCAAACAACCAGAACTGCGTCAGAAACGGCAGGGCATGGTTAACGTCGCGGTATTTGACATTGATGGCAGAAAGCCATAACGCCACGCCCAATGCAGTGACCAGGGCCAGCAGAAGGAACAGGGGGAGCGTCCATATGTACTGCCAGGCCGGGGTCACCCCAAAATAGAGCATCAGGACCACCAGGATGACAAAGGCGACCAGGAAATCCACTACACCCGCGAACACGGAAGCCATGGGAAGGATCAGGCGGGGGAAATAAATCTTTGTAACCATGTTGTTGTGCGCCACCAGAGAGCGGCTCCCCTGATTCAACGCTGTGACAAAGAGACCCCAGGGAAGCAGGGCCGTAAATGAAAACACTTCGTACGGGATGCCTTCTGTGGAGAGTTTTGCCACCCGGTCAAACACGAACGTAAACACCAGCATGGTCATCACCGGCTGGACAACAGCCCAGGCCATACCCAGCAGGGTCTGCTTGTATTTCACCTTCACATCGCGCCAGACCATGAAGAAAACCAGCTCGCGGTAGATCCACAAGTCGCGCAGGTTCAGCGCGGCCAGTCCCTTGGTGGGCTTGATATAAACAGTGGTAGGTTCGTTTCTGGCGAGTTCGTTCATAATATTCTTATGTCATTGCGAGGAGCGTTTGTTGCGACGAAGCAATCCCCTTGCTCATGAGGAGATTGCTTCGGGCTACGCCCTCGCAATGACACTACTTGATCTTCTCTCTGTTTTCCCGAAACCACTCGATCGTCCGGCGCATGCCTTCCTCGAACGGGACCTGGGCGCTCCAGCCAAAGTATTCCTTTGCACGGCTGACATCCAGGCCGCGGCGGGGCTGGCCGTTGGGCTTGTCGGTTTGCCAGACCAGTTTGCCTTCGAATCCCGTCATTTTGACGATCATTTCAGAGAGGGCCCTGATGGAGATCTCATATCCGGAGCCAAGATTGACCGGCTGGTCGCCGTCATATTTCTCGGCAGCGGTGACGATTCCATCCGCGGCGTCTTCCACATACAAAAATTCGCGTGTCGGGGAACCGTCTCCCCAGACGGGCAGTTCCTTTTCACCGCGATCCTGCGCCTCGACCGCTTTGCGGATCAGAGCCGGGATGACATGCGAGGACTGTAAGTTGAAATTATCGCGCGGCCCGTACAGGTTAACCGGCAGCAGAAAAATCGCATCGAACCCGTACTGCTGGCGGTACGCCTGCGCCTGGACCAGCATCATTTTCTTGGCAAGGCCGTAAGGTGCGTTGGTCTCCTCCGGGTAGCCAATCCACAGGTCATCCTCCCTGAAGGGGACAGGGGTGAACTTTGGATACGCGCAAACAGTTCCAATGGCTACGAACTTGCCCACCCCATTCTTGTAGGCCTGGTGCATCAGCTCCACGCCCATCATCAGATTGTCATAGAAGAACTCGGCGGGATGCTCCCGGTTGGCCCCAATGCCGCCCACATTTGCGGCCAGATGTATAACCACTACATTCTTCGGATCTACATCCTTGAGGGTATCTGCATACAAACGGCGTACGGCATTCGGATCGACGAGGTCGTAGTTCTCGATGCGGGGAATGAAAATGTCGGTTGCGCCGCGCGCTTTCAATTTTTCGATCACGAACGAGCCAAGAAAACCGGAGCCACCGGTTACGATTACTTTCTTATTTGTCCAAAAGGTTTCTGCCATGTATACTCCTTAAAAGACCTGACAGGTCTCCTGCATGCCATTCCTAATTATCAATGATGTCGTGAATAATTCTTGTAGAAGATCAATACCATGTAAAGACCTGTCAGGTCTTTACTGTACGATGAACTGCGCATTTCTATATTTTTCATCGCTGGGATTGCGGATGATACCGCTCTTCAAAGCGAACAGCAGCTCGCGGACACCGTCATCCACATCCAGCGTTGTCTCGAATCCCAGCACTCGCTTGATCTTGGCGAACGATACAGTGATGTCGCGCATATCGCCGCCAAAGGTCAGGTCCTTGTATTCGACAAAGGTTTCCGGCATACGCTTGAGGATCAGGCGCACGATATCATCCTTGGAATAATTTCCATCGTCCGTGCCGAGGTTGAAGATCTCACCGCAGACCTTCGATCGTTCGGCTTCCAACCCCATGATCACGCCCCGGATGACGTCACGGATGTGAACAAACGAGCGCGAATACCCGCGCTGGTAGATGATCAGCTGCCGCTTCATGAACGCTTCGAGCACGAACTGGTTGACGATCAGGTCAAAGCGTGTCCGCGGCGAGAGGCCGTATAGCGTCGCAAAGCGGAAAAGAAGTGGCGCGCATGACGAATCCTTTTGCGTAAGTAAAAATTCCTCTGCCGCGATCTTCGTTTCTGCGTACAGGGATTGGGGATTCAGAGGAGATTCTTCGGTCACGGGCTGGCCGTCCGCTGACAGGCCATAGTTACTGTACGTGGATGCAAACACAAAGCGTTCCACGCCGAGCTGGACGGCCTGCTCAAAAACCAGTTTTGTCGCATCTACGTTGTAGCGCCAGGCAACCTGCGGGCCGACCGCCTGACAGGCCGGAAAGCCCACGATGGCTGCCAAATGCACGATTGCGTCCGGTTTCTGCCAGCCTTGTTTGAGCGAGTCCTTGATTGCCCGGGGCTCGGTCACGTCTGCTTTGACAAAATGAAAGTTGGGATGGTGCAGGAACGGGACCAGCGAATCGCCGCCGAAGAGCAGAGAGTCGAGAACTGAAACACGATAATCGGCGCGCAGCAGCTCCGAGGCCAGAAGCGAACCGATATAGCCCGCTCCGCCGGTGATCAACACATGGCGGTCCGTCATTTTTCCTCCATCCGCAGCTGAACCTTGAATCCCTCCACGTGCAGAGCAGGGACATCCTTATCGTTCACGACCTCGATCCCGTGCTCGAGACAGGTCAGGCGGCAGATATCTGCCACATCGCCCTTGCCCACGATCCGCACCCGGTCGTATCCGGCACTCTTAACCTGGGCCAGGAACTCGCCTACGCGCTGGCGGGTCTTCCTGTACAGGGAAAAGGAACGCTCCACGTAGTCCACAGCAAGCCGGGCGCGCAGGGCAATACCCTCCGGTGTGATAATATAGCGCAGTTTTTTGCGCTCGGCGCGCTTGACCTTGACATAGCCTTTTGCGATGAGTCGCTTTAAATGCCAGTTAACCGTTCCCACCGCCACACCCAGCTGCGTGGCAAGCGTGGCCTGGTTTACGTCCGGATCATTCTCGATGTTTTCGAGCAGTGTCAGCTCGCGGAGTTCTTCGTTTGAGGATTCCATGTGACTCGGCAATTCAAAATTCAGTGACTGAATTATAACCTAGAAAAATCCAGTGTCAAACAAGCCGTCTCGCCAGGGGCGAGCTTCAACGACTCAAATCGCTTTTTAATGTACTCGATAACGCACATGCTATAATTTTCAAATCATGAACAGGTTTTTCACCCGGCCGCCCTGCTAAGTCTATACCCGCCAGGGACATTGTTTTCCATCAGCCCCACGGGCTGGTTTTGCCTTCCCATTAACCCGTAAAAAACCAACACCCGACGACCTCGACGGTGCCTGACGCAGCCGTCTCTTTTCGTTTAAGTCCGAAGCTCGAGGTCCGCCCCGATCCATTCTGTCGCTCTACTTCAATTCGACAGACTGGAGGTTTCAAATGGAAACAATTCGGGGCAGGATGTCCCATAATTTGGATTTGGATGGATTAAAGGATCGACTGACAAACTACAACCGCCTCGTCCTGGACCTGGGTACCGGTGACGGCCGCTATGTACGCACTCTCGCCCGGAGCCACCCCAACTGGTTCGTCATCGGCGTGGATGCCTGCCGCGAGAACCTGCACGAGCATTCTCGCGCCAGGCTGGAGAACATGCTCTTCGTCATTGCCAATGCACAGGAACTGCCTTGTGAACTCAGCGGGCTCATTTCTCATGTCACAATCAACTTCCCATGGGGAAGTTTGCTGGAAGGTTTGCTGGCAGCTGAGCGTGGTTTGATGGGCGGGCTCATATCGGTCGCCCGGCCGGAGACGCAGATCGAGATCCACCTCAATGGCGGCGCGCTGGAGGAAGCAGGCACTTCCCTGGAGGCTGGCGCAGAGACAATCTATGAGAACGTGAACCGGCATGGCTGGAATGTAAGGAGTCCACGGCTTATGGATAACAAGGTGCTAAAGAACTTCCCCAGCACCTGGGCAAGGCGGCTGGCGTATGGCCGCGATCCTCGTGCAATCGTGTTGACCGGCAAGCGGGCACATTAACTGAAAACAGGCGGCTGGAGTACCAGCCGCCTGTCCTCTTGTTGACACGCGGGTCACAAACTGAGCGGCTTGGGCCCGATCATCAGCCGCCGGTGCGTGGAGCGCATGCAGGCATCCATCACGACCTGTAAGCCTGCCTCTTCCGCTTTTTGGGCCGCTTCATAATTGACAATCCCCTCCTGCATCCAGATGACTTTTGCACCGACCTGAATGGCATCCTCAACAACCGGCGGGACATCCTCCGGCTTGCGAAAGATCTGTACCACGTCGATCTTTTCAGGGACCGATTGCAGATCCGGATACGCTTTCTCTCCAATGATCTCTGTCGCCGTTGGGTTGACGGGGATGACGCGATAGCCCTGCTCCTTCAGGTACGAGGCGATCCAGAAGCTCTCCTTTCCCTGGTTGGAAGACAGGCCGACGCTGGCAATCGTCTTTGCAGATAAAAGGATTTCTCTCAAGCTCTCATCATGGTCCATCGTTTTCTCCTCTCGTACATTGTACTGACGTTCAAGGAATAGTTACAGGCAATAACACTTTGAATTTCGTTTCGCCCGGTTTCGATTCAACCCATAGCTGCCCATGATGGCGGTTGACAACAATATCGTGTGAAATGTGAAGTCCAAGGCCGGTGCCTTGTCCTGGAGCCTTGGTCGTAAAGAAAGGCTCGAAGATACGCGACTGGATATCTTCGGGGATGCCCGGTCCGTTATCGGCGATCTCAATGACGACATGGTTGTTTTCCGTATAGGTCCGCAGGGTAATTTCCCCATTGCCTTTCATGGCATCGATGGCGTTGTCGATAATATTGGTCCACACCTGGTTGAGTTCGCTGGCATAGGCTTCGATGCGCGGCAGGTCAGGAGAATACACACGCCGGATGCTTACGCCGCGCTTCAGCTTATGCTGCATAATGACGAGCGTGCTCTCCAGGCCTTCATGGACATCCACTTCGAGCAGCGGCGCCTGGTCGAGATAGGTGTACGACTTCATCGCCCGGACGATTTGCGAGATCCGCTCGGCGGCATTCTGGATCTCCGAGAGCAGCCCGATGGTCAGGCAGCCGATCCCCAGCCACTGGACTGCAGGCTCAAACAACTCGCTGCCTCGCATTTTTTCCAGCTCTTCAACCGTCCACCCAAAGCCGGCCATGGCCGGCGCATATTCCCAGGCCGTTTCAACCCCGTTAGCTTCCAGCCAGTTCTGGAGCCGGTCCACAAGATCGATCCTTTCCAGCGTATCCAGCTTGAGCGGGTTGGAAAAACGCCGCGAGGATTCCTGCATAAAGGCATCGAGCCAGTCCTTTTGATCCTTTTCGAATGCCATCGATTCAATCTGGTGGGTCAGGACCTGCAGTTTCACCAGGTTCTTATTAAGCTCGGCAGCACTTCTCTGCGCGGCTGCGGCAGGATTGTTCAGCTCGTGAGCCAGCCCGGCACTCATGGTTCCCAGGGCAGCCATCTTTTCCTGCTGGTGAAGAAGGGATTCATTCTGGCTTAGCCGTGCCATTACCCAGTGCAATACTGCCATCGCAGCCGTCGAACTGGAGGCTAATAATTCCTCAAACGCTTCGGGAGGGATGCGTAATGTCTCGCCATCTGTCTTTGCAACGACTGTGGCGGTTCGGGTGGCGCGTGAGAGCAGCGCCATTTCCCCCACTACATCGCCTGCGTTCCGTACATCGATCTTGATCACCGACTGGCCGGACTGCTTCTGGACCTCGAATTCTCCCTTGATCACTACATATGCTGCATCACCCATTTCACCCTGGCGCATGAGCACATCCCCAGCGCGCAGGGACATCGGTTCGGCCATGTCCATGAGCTTTTGCAACTCCTCATCGGACAGGCCTTCGAAGAGAGGGGATTTACGCAGATCTTTGAGATTCATATGGAAAACTCTGAGGTCGAGCAGCTTGCTGTTCGAAAATACAAGAGCAAGCTCCTGCACTCCAAATTAGAGCGTCTTCAAATACTCTTTGATCAGAGCATAGGCGATGGCGCCTTCGCCGACCGCCGAGGCAACACGATGATTCGTCCCGAAGCGTACATCGCCTGCCGCAAAAATGCCCGGGACGCTGGTCTCGAGCAGAAACGGATCGCGGTCGAGAGTCCAGCCGCGGGGCGGCTTTCTCTCCACCATCACGTCCGGACCGGTATAGATATAGCCTTTATCACTGCACATCACCAGGTCACTCACGACCTGGCTTTGTGGCCGGACCCCAATGAAGACAAACAATGCCGGGGCATCGAGCGTCTGCACTTCTCCGCTAGTGGTATTTTTGACAACAATTTGCTCGAGCGTGTTGGCACCCTTGACTTCAAGGAGGTCGGTATCCAGCAGAATCTCGATCTTGTCATTTTCCTGCATCGCATCGATGAGATATTTGGAGGCCGTTGGATTGTGTCCGCGGATCAGGACCGTCACCTTGGATGCGAATCGGCTCAGGTACAGGGCGCCCTGCGCGGCAGAATTGGCGCCCCCCACCACGAAAACATTACAATCCTTATAATTCATGGCTTCGGTGTACGCCGCGCCGTAATAAATACCCGCGCCGGTCAGTTTGTCTGCGCCCGGCATTTTCAGCACATGGAACGTGGCACCTGTTGCAACCAGCACCGCGTGAGATGAGATCTCCGTCCCTTCGGACAGGCGGACGATCCGGTACGTGTCCTTGACAGAAACTTGGTCTGCCTCCTGGGCCGAAAGGATTTCCACACCAAAGCGTTTCGCCTGCGAGACGGCGCGCCGGGCCAGGTCGTCACCGGAGATCCCGGTCGGGAAGCCGAGGTAATTCTCGATCTTCGGGCTGCTGCCTGCCTGGCCACCCGGCGCGGCTTTTTCCACCACCAGGCATTTCAACCCCTCCGACCCGGCATAGACCGCTGCAGCCAGACCTGCGGGTCCACTGCCGATTACCACCAGATCATAGAACGGCAAGGCAGCGCGGGTTTGCAGGCCGACCTTATCGGCCAATTCCTTAAGATCGGGATGTTCCAATACTAGACCATCGGGGAAAAAGATCACCGGAAGCCTGGCTTCCTGTGAAAAGCCATCCACCAGCCGGCGGGCATTGGAATCCTTTTCTATATCCAGCCATTGATAGGGAATCTGGTGGCGTGTCAGGAAATCCTTGGCCTGATGACTGGCCAGCGACCAGAGCGTCCCGGCAACACGGATCCCTTCGTATGGCAGGTCGGCGTGGGCCTTCCAGTCCTCGAGCAGCTCGTCCAGAATGGGATACAGCCGTTCTTCTGGCGGATGCCAGGGTTTCATTAGATAATAATTCAGCCCCACCTCGTTGATCGAATCGATCGCAGCCTGGGTATCGGCGTACGCCGTAAGCATGACGCGTTTGGCCTGCGGATAGGCCTGAATCGCTGCCCGCAGAAATTCCACCCCGTTCATTTCAGGCATGCGCTGGTCGACCAAAAACAGCGCGACGGCCTCGCTGCGCTGTTCCAATTTCTTTAAGTATTCCAGGGCCGCTCTGCCTGAATCGATGGGGATGATGCGGTAGTCCTGTCCATAGTGGGAGCGCAGGTCGCGGTCGATGGAATTCAGGACTGATTGATCATCATCCACCGTCATGATCACTGGTTTAGGCATGCGGGGATTCTATCATTTAATAAGCAGGAAAGTAGACATGGCACATCGAAATCGTGTATTTATGCATTTGACAGGAGGTGAACAACCTCATAAGATGGACAGCCTATGGATGTCCTTGCATTGAAACTGGTTCTGGCCCCGGTCATCATTGGGTCGGCGAGCCTGGCCGGCCGGAAGTGGGGACCGGCGGTCAGCGGCTGGATCGTTGGAATGCCTCTGACGTCCGGGCCGGTCATCTTTTTTGTGGCTCTCAGCCATGACGCTGCGTT
>DATAKV010000204.1:0-9282 GCA_036261375.1 Anaerolineales bacterium | reverse complement strand
CAGCCTGGATCCACTTTTCGGATGCCATTTTTTCAGCTTTCTTTGTTTCGAGATCCAAAGCAAAAAGGTCGGGCGAAAGGGGCCATTCTTCGAAGGCGCTGATCAGCAGTACATCCCGGCTTAACCAGATTGTATAAAAGGATTTATAAGAGGAATCCAGTCTGTAAATAGGTTGGGCTTCGCAGGTATCCAGATCGAGAATATTAATGGAATGGTTGCCGAGAAATATCCAGTTACTGCCTGGCGGGGTTGTCATTTGAACCGAACTCATCTCTTCCGGCAGTAAGACGGATCGTTTGCCAGTCATATCAAATGCCCAAATTTCATTATCATTCGCAGGAGTTACGACCTGATAAAAAATATAATCTCTTTCGGAATCCAGAGTTAAGCACTTGAATACTTTTCCGCGGTCCGTTGAAGCCACACGACCTGTACAAGCCGAGAGAAAGACCAGGCAAAAGCCTAGCATAGATATAACGGACAGCCTGGTGTTCATCCTCATATGCCCAGTATAGAACAAAAACCTCCGAACGGTGTAATCCTTCGGAGGTTTTTGTATACTTACTACGTACCTATAACTACGCAGTTTCCAAATACCTTTCGATCTCATAATCCGACACGCGCAGGCGGAATTCGTCCCATTCCTCCCACTTGGCGCGGGTAAAGGCCTCGCAGGTGGCATCGCCCAGGGCGTCCATGAGCAGCGTGTCCTTCTCAAGCTCGGTCAGGGCTTCGGCGAGTGAGCCGGGCAGTTCCTTCACGCCCAGTTTGCGGCGTTCCTTGGCATCCAGGTGGTACAGGTTAATGTTATTGAGAGGCTTGGGCGCTTCGAGTCCGCGGTCGATGCCATCCAGCGCGGCGGCGAGCATGACGGTGAACGCCAGGTACGGGTTGGCCGAGGGGTCGGGGAAGCGCAGCTCGGCACGAACCGCTTTGTCGCGTCCCTCCGTATAGCGCGGAATGCGGATCAGGGCCGAGCGGTTCTGCTGCGCCCAGCCGATGTAGACCGGCGCTTCATAGCCTGGCACCAGGCGCTTGTACGAGTTCACACTTGGGGCGACCACGGCGGCCAGGGCACGGGCGTGGGCTAGCTGACCGGCGATGAACGAGTAGGCCGTCTTTGAAAGATGGGCGGCATCGTCCTTGTCGAAGAATACGTTTTCACCGGTGTTCTTGTCGAACAGGCTCTGGTGGCAGTGCATGCCGGAGCCGTTGATGCCGAAGACCGGCTTGGGCATGAACGAGGCGACCAGTCCATGCTGGGCGGCGATTGCCTTGACGGTGTACTTGAGGGTTAGCACATTATCGGCGGTCTTGAGGGCATCCGCAAAACGGAAGTCGATCTCGTGCTGGCCCAGGGCAACTTCGTGATGGCCCACCTCCACTTCGAGGCCCATGGCATCCAGAGCGTCCATCAATGCTGTGCGAACGACAACGGCTTCGTCGAAAGATGAAAAATCGAAATACCCGCCCGTATCGTGGGGCACGGGATGCACGCCATGTCCATTCCCTCGTTTGAAGAGGAAGAACTCCGGCTCAGGACCGATGTTGAAGGTCCAGCCTTTTTCTTCAATTCTCTTGAGCTGGCGCTTGAGGGTCCCACGCGGGTCGCCTTCGAAGGGATCCCCGTTCGGCATATGAATGTCACAGAATACACGTGCCCGGCGCGACTCCGGTGAGGACCATGGCAGGACCGCGTAGGTGGCCGGGTCGAGCATCAGGCGCATGTCGCTCTCCTGGATGCGGGCAAACCCTTCCACGGAGGAGCCGTCGAACCAGGCGCCGTCCTTCAGCGTATCCGCCAGATGGCGGACCGGCATATCGACACTCTTCACCGACCCGGTCACATCCGAAAACTGCAGGGAAATAAACTTGACTTTATCTTCCTTCACTCGTTCCAACAGATCTTTGCCGTCCATCTTAATATCTCCTTTTCGATTGATCTTCCAACTGCTTCGATGCAGATAATGGATTTAGGTTGCAAGCCTCGCAGTAGAGGCACCCTTTCCCGGAGTGTGGTAGTTAGTCATCGCCGTCGGGGACGGCCTGCAACGGTTCGGTCTTGACCTTGGTCTGCCGCGCCATGTTGATCAGGAACACTGAGCCGATGATGATCACCGTTGCGATCAGGATACGGCTGTTCAGCGATTCGTCCGCGAAGAAATATCCAAGAAATACGGCCACGACCGGATTCACGTAGGCATACGTGGAGGTCAGGGAGACCGGCGCGTTGTGCAGCAGCCACCCATAGGATACAAAGCCGATCAGCGAGCCGAACGTAATCAGGTACAAGAGACCCAGCCACGAGCGAGTCGAGACCAGGCCGGGATCGAAGCCGGTCAACTCGCCTTTGATCAGGCTGGCGATGAACAACGCTACTGCGCCCGTCAGCATCTGCATCCCTGTTGAAAGCAGTGTGGACTTCGGCATGTCTGCGCCCCGGGCATAGATGGAACCCAGAGACCAGAAAAATGGGGCAAACAGCAGAAGGATGGCTCCGAATGGATCGATGCTGCCTTCGCCGCCGGTGATCTCGGCCGGACCGATCAGCAGGAAGACCCCTCCAAACCCGACGACTAAGCCCAGGATGGACTGCCAGGTGGGTTTTGCACCCCCCGAGCGCATCGATTCGAATAACACCAGCCAGAAGGGGGAGGTCGAGATAATAAGCGCAGCGATCCCCGAGGGAACACTTTGCTCCGCCCAGGCGACCAGGCCGTTGCCACCAAGCAGTAAGGCGGTCCCGACGATCGCCGTGGCCTTCCAGTTGCTCACCGTCGGCGCCGGGTCACCCGCCATACGCCGCCAGGCATACAGGATCGCACCCGAGATCAAAAATCGCAGCGACGCATGCATGAACGGTGGGATGGTCTCCACCGCAAAACGGATTGCCAGATACGTGGAACCCCAGACAATATACAACGCCAGTAATGCTATCCAGACTTTAGTTTTCATTCTCTCCTAATTCGATTCTCTCGCACAGAGCGGTGCGAGTTGTCAGGTGAGTGCAGCCGAAGCGCAGGTTGAGTGATCACTTCTTGTCATCGGTTGTAACAGAAGTTCTGAGCTACTCAGCTGCCGAAGTACTCATAAACTCTCTTGCCAGAAGCGCTTTCTTTCTCAACGCGCCATAGCGGTAATTCCCAAAATCACCGACCTTGCGGATCACCCTGTGGCATGGGATCAGCACCGCGATCGGGTTATGCCCAACTGCGGTGCCAACCGCTCTTGAGGCATTCGGCTGGCCGACGCGCTGTGCAAGTCCTTCATACGTCGTTACGCTGCCGGCCGGGACCTGCAGCAGGGCCTCCCAGACCTTCAGCTGGAAGTTCGTTCCACGCAGGTGGACATGCAGTGGAGTTCCCGGGTTTGCATCGAAGATTGCACTCACCAGAGGAGCGGTGGATCTGGAATCCTCAACCATCCGGGCATTCTTCCAATCCGCTACGAGATTGTCGATCGCATCTCCTTCGCTCGACTGGACAAAGCCCAGATGGCAGATACCGCGTTCGGTCACGGCGATCAGGCACGTTCCGAACGGCGTTGCGTGTATCCCATAGCGAATGGACAAACCCTCGCCGCGGGTCTTAAATTCACCCGGTGTCACCGCTTCCGTCGTCACAAACAGGTCGTGTAGCCGTCCAAGACTGGAGAGCCCAACCTGGTGGGTAGTCTCCAGCAGGTTCTCTGAGCGGCTGAGCAGCTCCTTGGCGCCTTCCTTGGTCAGGAACTGCAGGAAGCGCTTAGGGCTGACCCCGGCCCAACGGGTGAACAATCGCTGGAAGTGGAACTCGCTTAATCCAATATTCGAAGCGACCTGCTCCAGGCTGGGCTGTTCCTGATAATGATTTTCAAGGTACAGGATCGCCTGCTCGATGCGCAGGTAATCTTCAGAGCTTTGTTTGTAATCGGTTAGAGTGTTCATAGTCTCTCCTTTTAGTCCAATTCTATGAACCTCTTCTTACTCTGCCGACCCGATTCTTGCTCGATTTCTCGAGACTTCGGAGATCTTCCGAGGTCTATTTCGCACTCCAGAAAAGACCTCCGAAATCTAATTCACTAAATAAAAAAGGCATGCCCGGGGCATGCCTTAAACAATAGCAACGCTATTAAATAAAACTGCCCTTCCAGGGATCGACCAGGCAAGGAATCGCCTGGTTCACTGCGCCGGTCTTGTCCTGGCCGTTACCGGCCGGTTTTCAACCCGAGCAACAGAGTTTTTTTAAACCTGTTACTCCTTGCGCTTTTTCGGAAGGGAGAAAGGAGTCTGTGACAAACTCCAGAGGCATCCGCTGATCAAATCCGATTTTCTCCCGGCTCACGTTTGCCGGGATTAGCGTGTCTCTCGCGAGACAGAACCTCCACCTCGTGATCCCCATCTGGGGACCCAGCCGCTAGATCTCCGTTATTTGGTTGTTAATGGCGGCGATTGTACTCTGGCGGCCGGGCTTCGTCAAGTCCGAAAATGGTGATTGAAAATTCAGCGGATATTGGATAAGATTGGTCATTATTTTTTCTTTCATCGGAGGCATCATGCATTCTCACCACACCATCAGTGATTACATTCGTGTCGTCCAGGAGGGTATTGGCAAACACTTCGAGCCAGGCAGGCCCGGCAAGAAAGTGCTCATCGTCGGAGCGGGGCTTGCGGGCCTTTCTGCCGCATATGAGCTGCTCAAGGCAGGACACGATCCGCTCATTCTAGAGGCCCAGCATCGCATTGGCGGTCGGATCTACACCATGCGTGAACCGTTCGCCCGCGGCCTGTATGGAGAAGCGGGTGCCATGCGCATTCCCCGTTCCCATGAGCTGACGATGGCTTATATCCAAAAGTTTGGATTGCAGACCTCTGAGTTCCCCATGGGAAACCCGCAGACGTATGTGTACATCGGGGGAGTGAAGCGCCGCATGGCGGAGGTGATCGCCAATCCCGAGCTGATGGGCTTCGAGGTCTCAAATGCGGAAAGGGGCAAGATCTCTGGTAAACATTGGGAGGACACCATCCGCCCGCTGGTGGAGATGATCGAGAAGGAAGGTGAGGCCGGCTGGGAACAGATCAATGCCGAATATGACCAGTACTCGGTTCGCGAGTTCCTGGAGCTCAAGGGCTGGTCGGAAGGCATGATCGAAATGTTCGGCCTGCTCAACAACCAGGAGGCCATGATGAACTCATCCTTCCTGGAATTGTTCCGGGAGGACGGCGGAAATTATTATTCAGACATGTGCCAGATCGTCGGAGGCGCCGACAACCTGCCCTGTGCGTTCCTGCCCGAGCTGGGACCGCGCATCCGCTACGGCGCCAGGATGATCGCCATCGATCAGACTCCCGATCAGGTGATCGTCCACTACCAGACGCGTTCCGGCCGCTTCCAGGCTTGCGGCGATTATGCCATTCTCACCGTTCCCTTCCCTGTGCTTCGCCATGTGGAAGTCCTTAAACCGTTCTCAAGACTCAAGCAGCGCGCCATCCGCCAGCTGCATTATGATGCCTCGGCTAAGATCTTCTTCCAGACGCGCAGCCGCTTCTGGGAAACAGAGGAGGATATCCACGGGGGAGGCACTGTGACCGACCTGGCCATCCGAAACCTGTATTACACCGATTATGGAAAAGAGACCGGGCGCGGAATTCTCCTGGCCAGCTATACGTGGTCGGAGGATGCCCAGCGCTGGGGCTCATTATTACCTCATGAGCGCATCGAGCAGGCTCTGGAGAATGCGGCCATGATTCACCCGCAGATCCGGGATGAATTCGAAACGGGCGCCTCTCACATGTGGCATGACGATCCATTCGCCGGCGGCGCGTTCGCCCTGTTCGACCCGGGCCAGCAGACCCTGCTGCACGATGAGATCATCAAGCCGGAAGGAAGGATCCATTTTGCCGGAGAACATGCCTCGCTCTATCATGCCTGGATCCAGGGAGCTTTTGAATCAGGCCTGCGCGCGGCGATTGCCATTCATCGATCCCCATAACAATAAAGACCCTAAGAGTTTTAGAAACCCTTAGGGTCTATCTATTCAATGCCCCCGCCGGTGCCGTGTGCTGCGGAGTTTTGAACCTGCTCACGCAGGTGGGTCCCTACCCAGAAACGCCGCCTTGGCTCAGGCCTATCGCGTTATTTCTAGAGGAGTTAGAGACCCTGAAAGTAGGTGTTGGCCCAAAACGGAAGGTGCAACATCACGAACATAGCAGGGACGATGATTCTTATACCATAAAGAATGGTGCAATGGTAGAGAAACATTAATAGACTATTCTTAAATTTGTCAGCGTCTCTATCCTTGACAAAATTATCTGTTTGCGCTGACAAAAAACTGTGCTACTCTATAACAAGATCAACACCTCTTAAGGAGAAGACGATGGCAACGGTTCCAGGTATAGATGTCTCGTATTGGAATGCTGGGATAGACTGGCCCAAAGTACGCGCCGCTGGACAGCGTTTTGTTTTTGCGAAGGCGACCGAGGGGGATTATTACGCCGATCCCACCTTTGACGACAACTGGCGCGGCGCAAAAGCGGCAGGCCTCCTGCGGGGAGCCTATCATTTCTTCCGTGCCAATGTGGATGCAAAGAAACAGGCAAATAAGTTCATCGACTACGTCCGTTCGATGAGCGATATCGCTGAGCTCCCGCCAGTTCTCGATCTGGAAACACACGATAACCAGAGCAAGGAGAAGATCATTTCACGGGCAAAGACCTGGCTCGACCTGGTGGAGGCGGCCTTCGAACGCAAGCCGATTATTTACTCAGGTCAGTATTTTTTACAGGACCATTTTTCGGAGCCCGGTGGCGGGCCACCTGTCTGGGCAAAGGACTATCCTCTCTGGCTGGCCCAATATCCCAACGTGTATGTGCCGGGTTCCCAGCCTGTTTTGCCGCGCGGCTGGTTCACTTGGACGTTTTGGCAGTACAGCGAGAGAGGGCGGATCAACGGAATCAACGCTAACGTAGACCTGAATCTGTTCAACGGTTCACTGGAGGACCTGTATAAATTTGCCGGTGCTGCGATCATTACTGAAAAGCCGGAGACCCAGCCAAAACATACCGTAGTAGCAGGCGATTCATTTGAAACCATTGCCAACAAATATGGTGTGACGATACGTGAGCTGGTCAGTGCGAATCCTCAGCTGTTGAAAACGGGGGACCAGTGAACGGTGCCGGTTGCGGTGGCGATCCCCTCCGAAAATGGAAGTGGTTCCACCGGCGGAGGAAGCGGTTCTGCGGCTTCTCGCAGATCCCACACCGTCCGGACCGGGGAAAACCTGACGATCATTGCCATCAAATACGGCACGACTGTGGCGGCGATCGCATCCGCAAACAATATCGCCAACATCAACAATATCAGCGTAGGACAGGTGCTGATCATCCCCTAAGCCTGAGGCACATAAAAAACGTCTCCGGATACTCCCGGAGACGTTTTTCCCCTGTCTACTTGTGTACCTCCGTTACGGATACACTCGCTTGATCGTGCGCGGGAAGGGGATCGCTTCGCGGATATGTTCGATGCCGCACAGCCAGGCCGTGACCCGCTCCACGCCCATCCCAAATCCCGAATGCGGGACCGAGCCGTACTTGCGGAGCTCCAGATACCACTTAAAGGACTCTTCAGGCAGTCCCTCCTTGCGGATTCGGGCCAGCAGGGCATCGTGGTCGCTCACGCGCTCCGAGCCGCCGCAAATCTCACCGTAGCCTTCAGGCGCCAGCAGATCCACGGACTTGCAGATCTCAGGACGGCCGGGCCAGGGCTCCATATAGAAGGCTTTGACCGCGCTGGGATAGCCATAGACAAACAACGGCTTATCATACAATTTGGTCAGCTCCACCTCGTGTGGCGCGCCGAAATCCATGCCCCATTCGAATTTGAGCAGCTCTCTGCGCCCGGGATCGGTCTCTTTTTCGTACAGTTCGATCAGGTACTTGGCCGCATCGTCGTAGGACATGCGCGGGAAAGGCGCGGCAATATTCTCCAGCACAGCGACATCCCGCCCGAGAAATTTAAGCTCCGCTGCACAATCGCGCAGTACCGTCTGGATGATATGTGTGATAAGACCTTCTTCCACTTCCATCAGGCCGTCCAGGTCGCAGAAGGCGATCTCAGGCTCGAGCATCCAAAACTCGGTCAGGTGCCGGCGGGTTTTTGACTTCTCGGCCCGGAAAGTGGGACCAAAGCAGTAGACCTTCCCAAAGGAGAAGATGTTGGCTTCGTTATAGAGTTGACCGGTCTGGGCGAGATAGGCAGAGCCCTCATCGAAGTAGGAAGTCTCGAAGAGCGTGGTGGTCCCTTCGGCGGCGGCCGGGGTGAGGATTGGGGTATCCAGGTTGAAGAAGCCATGGCTGTCCAGATACTCGCGCACGGCCGACATGACCCGCACCCGCACCCGTAGGATTGCCCACTGGCTCTGCATGCGGATCCACAGGTGGCGGTGATCGAGGGCAAAATCGACGCCATGGTCCTTGAGGGACATGGGATAATCCAGCGCCGCCTCCTGCACGACCTCGATCTGCTTGACGCCGATCTCATACCCACCCGGGATGCCCGGGGCGCGTTTGTCCTCCCGCACCGCGCCCGTAATGATCACGGATGACTCTTGCGGCAGGCGCATGACCCGGTCGAAGACTTCGGGTTCCAGATCGCCTTTGAAGGCGACACACTGCGCAAACCCTGAGCCGTCACGGATGAGCAAAAAACATAATTTTCCCTTGTCGGTGCGATTGTAGACCCACCCTTGCAGGGTAACCTCTTCTCCGGCGTGTTTCGAAAGTTCTGAGATGCGGACGATTTCTGCCATTACAGTATCCTTGAATTCATCATGGTGTTTTTTATTCTGGATAAGTGCATTTTCCAGGGGAAGCTCAGTCCAGTAGATAAATACCCGGCCAGCGTAGTGCAGTCAATTTTATCTTAACTTTGAGTGGTGGACTCTTCCTTCCGGCACTATAATGGTCAGAGCAGTCGCTATCGGTTCCATGTAGGAGGAGTCTGTGGGCGATTCGAAATCACCGTCTCAAGTTTTCCTCAGTTACGCCCGCGAGGATCGGGAGACCGTGGAAATCCTGTATCAGAACCTTTCCGCTGCGGGCTTCAAGCCATGGATGGATACCCGAGACATCCTTCCGGGAGAAGTCTGGATGGAGAGTATTCGCTCGGCCATAGAGCACTCCGACTTTTTCCTGGCCTGTCTTTCGCCCAATTCTGTCAATAAACGGGGAGTTTTGCAGCGGGAATTTAAGGCCGCGCTCGATACCTGGCAGGGAATGCTGGAAAGCGATATCTACTTTATTCCCGT
>DATAKV010000203.1:0-3153 GCA_036261375.1 Anaerolineales bacterium | reverse complement strand
ATCTCTCACACAACATAAGAGACCCTTCGCTACCGCTCAGGGTGGCATTAATCGCGGAGTGCCCTGCCCGTGAGGTGCAAAAATACCGCTTCAAGATTGGGCTCGCGGATATCAATGGAACGGATCTTGATGCCGCGTTCGTTGGCTGCACCGACCACCGCTGCCAGAACATCCTCCGCCCGGGGTGTGACAATGGAAACGTCATGACCGACTGCAATGGCCTCGAGCACGCCGTCCAGACGTTTGAGCGATCCAGCCAGCGCTTCGCTGTCTTCATGTTCGCCGATGTGCAGGATGAGCGTATCGGTCTGGCCGACCTGTCTGGTGAGTTCAGCCTGTGTGCCAAGTGCGATCAGCTCGCCGTGATCGATGATGCCAACGCGATCCGAGAGTTCCTCGGCTTCTTCCATATAGTGCGTCGTGTAAAGGACGGTCATGCCGTGCCGAAGATTCAGGTCCTTGACGGTATCCAGGATCGCCCGGCGTGAATGCGGATCGATGCCGACGGTGGGTTCGTCCATGAAAAGCAGGCGCGGTCTGTGGAGCAGCCCCACGCCGATATTGACGCGCCGCTTCATGCCTCCCGAATAGGTTTTGACCCGGTTTCTGGCTTTATCCACCAGACCGATCTGCTCCAACACCTCATCCACGCGGCTGTGGAGGGACCTGCCGCTCAAGCCGTACATCTGTCCCCAGAAGATGAGATTCTCGCGCCCGGTCAGGTCTTCGTAGAGGGCGAGTTCCTGCGGCACAACGCCAATGACTTGTTTGACAGCCATCGGCTCCTTCGAGATGGAATGACCGCCAATGGACGCATCGCCTGCGGTGGGTGTGTAGAGGGTTGACAGCATCGAGAGGGTGGTGGTCTTGCCCGCTCCGTTCGGACCGATCAGGCTGAAGATCTCACCCTCTTCGATATCAAAGCTGATGCCTTTGACGGCGGCAAAATCACCATACTTCTTTTTGAGGTCTTTTACCTCGAGAATGGGTCCCATACATCGCTCCTGCACCATTTGTGCTTACGACCTTCGCAGGCGGCCAATGATCAAACCCAGGCCGAGGACAATCAAGATGATGGGCCAGTAGACCCTCAAGTTGAGATCGATCGCATTGCTAAGAAGCAGGCTCGCCGACATCAGAAGCATGAACAGACCGACCAATGCGGGGATCATCACACCCATGTCAAATACATCATGCGTGGAACGGTAGCGGTTGTATGCGCCGGTCAGTGTGCCAAAGGCAGGGAAAAGGACCAGGAATGCCCACCAATTCAATTGGAAAGGCAGGATGTTAAGTTGATTGAGCAGGATAACTGCCCCGCCAAAGATAAATACCAGTCCAATCCAAATGTGGGAAGGTTGATTAGTGCCGCTGCTGATTGATTTGTTTTGTTCCATTTTGTCTCTCCTTTTTGATGAAGGAAGTGTAGAATACTTTTATGGGGATGTCATCAAGAGAGAGATGGATTTATTAATCAATCAAAAGTTGTATTACATAGTGCCGCATAATTTGCTTTACTTTTCCTTGGATTTTCAACCTACAAATCAAAACAAAAAGTAAAGTTAATTATGAGACAAGCGGTAATTACTGATGTTAGCAATCAAAGCAACTTACACTACAGGAATTACCCGAAAATAGGGATACGGGCGAACGCCCGCACCCCTATTTTCGTGCCTCTTTAAGATATTCTGCGTAAGGTGAGTTAATTAGAGAAGTGCCCTTCGATAAGGTCTTTCCTTCAACGCTTCCGCGGAGAATGCCCGGTCCAATTCAGCCGCAAATCCCTTGTACTCGGACAATCTAAAACTGTAGGGTAGAAAGTTCGATTCTTCCCTTGCCTCACCTTCCTACTCAATCTTGTTGGAGTACTAGTACAATATCCGGAAGAAAATCCAAAAGCCCGGCTCTTTCAGAAGAATCCGGGAGCCAGCCTTGCCCAGCGCAAGTCGATGAGACGGAACCAGTACTGGCTGGCGGGTTATGCGGCGCTAGCGCCTGGATCCGTGAGGGAATTCAGCGTACACCAACGAAGACGAGGGACGACACAGCCATGAAACCCAGCATCTGTACCTGCAAGCCGGGCAGAGTAGACCCCGCCCGGGAGCTTTAGGCCAGCGGCAGGATCCATGTCTTTATTGTGCTGAACCTGCGCAACTACGTCGAGGGCCCCGATGGGAAGGATGCCAAGCTGGACTTCGAGCGGCTGCGGGGGGGAGAAGCCTTTTCGGCAGAGCTGAACAGGATCGACGTCCCGAAAGGCTTTATCGTCGATAAACAGGAAGAGGCTACGAAGAACCGGGCGCACGATTTCCAGGTGTTCCGCGGCCATCTTGCCGAGCACTGGCTGTTCCCCACCTTTTCTCTCCAGAAAGCAGATGTCGAGCCGCCGAAGGACGAGCGTGCCAGGCGGGAGTGGGAGCGCCACGAGTTCCACGTCCGGCTCTCGCGCACGGGCTTTATCGAGGTGCGCATCACCCGCGAGCTTCGGGAGCCCGGCGAGAACATGCTGGACATCCTGACCAGCCAGCTGGAGCTCTCGGCACGCGAGACGCTGGAGAGCCGGGAGAGCCGCAGCTCCCTGCAGGTGCAGCTTGCCATGCACTGCGCCAACCTCTTTGTGAGGGGCCTCGAGGAGAAGAAGCTCAGCCTGCACGAAAAGAACAGCAGGGAGGACGTGGTCTTCTTCTTCCGGGAGCTGAAGGAAGAGGATGACATCCCGTACCGTCAGCGCTACATGACCATGCTCTTCCGCAGGATCGTCTGCCGCAAGTGCGGGCGCCGCCTCGAAGCCGACCGGCTGCGGACGGAACATGCCGGGACCCTGGCTGCCATCCTGGAAGGCGTGCTGGTGGAAGAGAAGGGAGGCCGGCGGGCCCTGCCCGAGATGGACTCAGACAGCCTGGCGATCACGGACCTGGGAAGCTGGCGGGATGACCTGTGCATCTTCGCCCCGGAACGGGCCCTGATCTACTACCCCGAGAAGCGCATCTATCTCGTCGGCCAGGCCGGCAGCGAGGCGGTCGATTACGAGCGCTACTGGGAATGCATCGTACGCGGCATCGAGCACACCATCACCGTCCGGGCGGCGATGCAGATCCTCGAGTACGAGACCACCAAACACCTCGACATCGTCCCTGCCCTGACGAAGAAGGT
>DATAKV010000197.1:0-2538 GCA_036261375.1 Anaerolineales bacterium | reverse complement strand
ATGAACTCGAAGTATTCCTGGTCGCGTTCACCGGCGATGTCCCATGTCATTAAAACTTTGACAGCCATTTTTTCCTATGGGTAAAGGTCAACTTTTCTGATAATCCAGCACGACCACATGAGTCTCATTGGGAAGCCCGCTGCGCGTCACCTTCAGGGACGGCTGCGTCTCGGGCGTCGAAAGACCCATTTCCTTTACGAACTTGTTTAACGAATCGAGTGACAATTTTGATGCGGGCGTGGAATAGTGCATCGGTATGACCAGGTTGGGCTCGATCAGGCTGATGACCTCTGCCGCCTTGGCTGCATTCAGCCCGCCCCCGCCGCCGACCGGTACCAGCACCACGTTGACCGTGCCCAGCGACTCGATCTCCGCCTGGGTGGGTGTCGATTTCAGATCGCCCAGGTGAGCTACGGTTATACCGTCGTAATCGAAGACATAGATCGTGTTGCGAGGTGCATCTTCCTTCTTCTTCTTGCTCGAACCGCCGCTATCCGACTGGACACCGGTGATGAAGACGCCGCCGATCTCGAACTCGCCGGGACCGTCGATGATGTGCGAGGTGCCTTTCACCGCGTCGGTGTTGCTGTGGCCGGGCGCATCATGGCTGACCGTGACAATGTCTGATTTCAGCCGCAGCGCGTCGTAGCCGATGGTTTTGCTATCGTAAGGATCCGTCACCACGGTCGCGTAGTTTCGCTCCGTGAGCCGGAAACAGGAATGTCCGTACCAGGTAATTTCCATATGTCGTTTTAGTCTCCAGAGGGGATATTATACCCGTTGTTAAGAAGATGCCCGAAGAGATGAAGCGGGCTCTTTTCATTAGATGCTGATCCTACCCTTCACCAGGTCATCCATAAACTGCCAGCGCTTTGTTTTTGTGTAGTCCCCATTTTCGGGATAGAAATATTTGCTGTAATAGGTCCAGTTATCGACTCCAAAGTATTTATGCTTTGCCCCATCTTCGAGCAGGTAGCGGTCGATTCGTTCCTTGGCCCAGGCGGACAGGTCATTGCCGCGCTCCCAGCCAACATACATAGCCACCGACTCGGCAAAGTCCTCGATGCGGTTGAACTTCCAGTTCGAGCCGCTGGGTTTATCGCCGTAAAAATAGCCGGCGGCATTGCAGCCGGGCAGGCGCCCATGACGGCCCGGCTTATTCTCCTCGCCAAAGCGGGCCGAATCGGACCAGCCTGCCAGCCTCTTCAGCAGGGACAAGGGCCGGCTGGTAAAACCGCCGGTGTATTTTTCCAGAGCCCGTGACAGGCCCCACTTGAAATTGGCATCCCAGGCATGGGCAAACTCATGGACCACAGTCCAGGCGGAGAAGGTCTGCTTGGTGGAAAAGGCGACCCGGCGATGAAGGGCCTCGCCGCCATGCGAGCCGATGTCGGCCTTGCGGACGGTCACGCCGCCGGTGCACTCTTTGAGCTTCTGAGGGCCGCCGATACAGCCGGCAAGGCAGGCCAGCGTATCGTGCAGGCGATCCAATTCATCCTTATCCCAGAAGCCGTCTTTCCAGGAACCGGAGTCGTCGCCCCAGTCCTTATCGATATCCACCTCGAACTCGGATTTCAATCGAGCGATTTTTTCACTTGCATAGGGGAGGTCAGACTGATGCATAGAGTACCTTTCGATCAAAACCTTGCGAAGGCTTTATCCACTAGCGATGGGCAGTCACGCCGACCTGCTGGCACATGTCCAGGACGGGGCAGGTGGAGCAGCGCGGCAGGTTGCCGGTACAGATGTGTTTGCCAAATGGGACCAGCAGGCGGTTGATCTCGATCCAGTATCGCTTTGGTAATTTTGCCTCGAGCGCGAGCATGGTCTTTTCGGGAGTGTATGCAGCCACATACCCCCAGCGATTGGTCACGCGGTGGACATGGATGTCCACGCTGATGAATGGTTCCCCGCAGGCGATGCCCAGCACCAGGTGCGCACACTTGGGCCCCACGCCGGAAAAGGATTGAAGTACTTCCGGATCACAGGGAAGCTCTCCGTTGAAGTCGTCGACGGTACGCTGCGCCAGTTCCAGTATCTGGACTGCCTTGCGATCGTGGAACGTGGACTGGCCGATCAGCGCATTGATCTCTTCCGCCGATAGTTGACTCATCTGCTCCGGCGTCCGCGCCCTCTCGAACAGCCGCCGGGACATGGGGATCGTCACCTCATCATAGGTACGTATGGAGATCATGCAGGCCACCAGCTGCTCGAAGGGGGTATTGAATCCATCCTCGGCCAGCTCGAACATCGCCGCTTTTTTATACGGACGGATGGCTGTGTCGATCAGCTTGGCCGCCCGGCGGATATCGAAAGGTTTTTTCGCCATACTGGTAAAGACCTCTTCCCATAGTATACAACGTTCAAACTCGAATTGTGCGCTCCAAAGGTGGGATACAATTTACGCCAGCCACCGTCCTGGCGGCATGATTTGAACTTCCAAGGAATCATCGTGTCCACTTCCAAGACCGTCCCTTATCTCGAAGCCATATTTGCTGTGGTCGTCTGGGGAGCATCCTTCATTGCCACCAAGGTGGC
>DATAKV010000182.1:0-6019 GCA_036261375.1 Anaerolineales bacterium | reverse complement strand
CCGGGAGCAAAGTCGACGCCCGCCTCATATGCCATGCGCAGCAAATCCTCTGAAGACAGATCATTGGGCAGCTGCAGCCAGATGAACAATCCTCCCTGCGGTGGATCGAAATGGACCTCTGCCGGCAGGTAACGGCGGATGGCTGACACCATCGCGTCACGGCGTTTGCGAAAGATCTGGCAGGAACGCCGCAGGTGGGCCTGATATCGTCCCACAGTCACATACGCTTCCAGCGCCCGCTGCACCAGAGCCGATGTGGCCACATCATTAATGCGCTTGAAATCGACGAGAGAATCATACACAGGGCCCTCCGCGGCAATGAAACCCACACGCAAACCAGGCATGAGCATCTTCGAGAATGTACTGAGGTAGATCACGCGCCCACCCGGGTCAAGCGCTTTCAATGCAGGCTGGGAATGGCCCTCGTATCGCAGATCCCCAACAAAGTCATCTTCGATGATCGGAACGTTATAGCGGTCCGCCAGTACAAGCAGCTGCCGGCGGCGCGGACCGGTGAGGCAGGTGCCCGTCGGGTTGTGGAAGTTGGGAATGGTGTAAATGAGTTTGGGATGGTGTTGCTGCAGCAGCTTCTCCAATCCGTCCACCTGCATACCCTGTGCATCCATGGGAATGCCAACCACTCTGAAGCCAAGAGCGCGAAAGAGATCCAGCGCGCCTGCATAGGTAGGACTTTCCACCAGGATCACGTCTCCCGGGTTCAAAAGGAGCTGGGAGACCAGGGACAGTGCCTGCTGGGAGCCGGCCGTGATGAGAATATTGTCCGGGTGCGTGTTCAGTCCCTGGCTGGCCAGGATATGGGCGATGCTCTCCCGCAGCGGACCGTATCCATTTCGTTCCCCGTAATCCAGGGCGTCACTTCCATCGCGGCGCATGACGGCCTGGAGCGCCTTGCGAATATCGTCCGCAGGGAACAGATTGGCATCGCCAATGCCGCTGGCAAAGCTGATCAGCTGTGGATGACGCCCTTCATCACTTTGGGAAAAGGATGGATTCCCCGGGGAAACTTTTTCCTGTGCAGCCATGCCCTGCTGCCAGAGCGGCCAGGGCTCATTTGAGTCTTTCTTCGGAAGGGCCAACTGTGGATCCGGGTGCAGCACATAGGTGCCGCTGCCCAGCTTGGAAAAGACCAATCCATCCGACTCCAGTTCAGCATACGCATTCTCGACGGTAATACGGTTCACACCCAGCTCCCGGGCAAGCTGGCGGCTGGCGGGCAAACGCGTGCCCGCGGCCAGGCTGCCCGAGAGAATCCCCTGCTGTACATACGTTTTGATCTGTTTATAAAGCGGGATTGCACTTTGACGGTCAAGGGGGATGCGCATTTTGATCTCCAGAGGCAGTGGTATGGTAAATATATCCATGTTTACCGGTACTGTATAGAGCCGATTTTCGATATTTTCAATTACTCCACCAAATTGGCCTGACTTTTATTAGTAGTTATTGGCTCTTAACATATACCGCTTTTTCTCTACAATAGAGCTGGAAACATAAAGTTCATCACGCGCTGCCGCTCGATGTGGCAAAATGGCTGCGTGGTAGAATCTTTTTGTCATCATTACAATTTGCCATGGAAACAGGCGTAAAAAGGAGTAAGAAATGGAACAGCAAACTGGTACCTTCGCAGTCAAGAAGGGCTTGGCGCAAATGCTTAAAGGCGGCGTCATCATGGACGTGGTCACAGCGGAGCATGCCAAGATCGCCGAAGAGGCCGGCGCGGTGGCGGTCATGGCGCTCGAGCGCGTGCCTGCCGATATCCGCGCGAACGGCGGCGTGGCGCGTATGTCGGACCCGGACCTGATCCTCAAGATCATGGACTCGGTCTCGATCCCGGTCATGGCGAAATGCCGCATCGGTCATTTCGTCGAAGCCCAGATCCTGGAAGCGATCGGCGTGGACTACATTGACGAGTCCGAGGTGCTGACACCGGCGGACGAGGCGAATCACATCCTGAAGCACAACTTCAAGGTTCCCTTTGTGTGCGGCTGCCGTAACCTGGGCGAGGCCCTGCGCCGCGTGGGCGAAGGCGCAGCTATGATCCGCACCAAGGGCGAAGCCGGGACCGGCGACGTGGTGGAGGCGGTCCGCCACGCGCGCACCGTGCTGGGCGATATCCGCCGCCTGACCACCATGGCAGACGAAGAGCTGATGAGCTATGCCAAGGAGATCGGCGCGCCCTACGAGCTCATCAGGGAGACCAAAGAGCTGGGACGCATGCCGGTCGTCAACTTTGCAGCCGGCGGCGTCGCAACCCCCGCAGATGCGGCCCTGATGATGCAGCTCGGCGTGGATGGTGTCTTCGTCGGCTCAGGTATCTTCAAGAGCGGCGATCCCGCCCGGCGCGCGGCAGCGATCGTGAAGGCGGTCACTCACTATCAGGATGCCTCCATCCTGGCGGACGTGAGCAAGGACCTCGGCGAGCCCATGGTGGGGCGCAACATTTCCCAGATGCCCGAAACCGAGAAGATCGCGGGACGAGGCTGGTAGATTTGACCATGGATGATAGACCGTAGACCATTGATGGTTTATTGTCTATCGTCCATTGTCCATTGTCCAACATGAAAATCGGTGTTCTCGCATTGCAGGGCGATTTTGCCGAGCATATCGCCATGCTTAAACGATTGAAAGTGGAAACGGTAGAGGTCCGTCTGCCGGAGCAGCTTACTGGGCTCGATGGGTTGATCATACCCGGAGGTGAATCGACAACCATCGGCAAGCTGGCTGTCGCGTATAATCTAATGGAGCCGCTCAAGGAATTCGGCCAGCGCCACGCGATCTGGGGAACGTGTGCCGGTGCGATCTTTCTGTCGAAGGATGTCAGCCGCGACCAGCCTCTGCTTGGCCTGATGGACATCAAGGTGGCGCGCAATGCCTTCGGCCGCCAAGTCGATTCATTCGAAGCCGACCTGGATGTCCCCGAGCTCAAGCAGGCGACCAGCACGAATGAGGACTATCACGCGGTCTTCATCCGGGCGCCGATCATCGAATCGGTGGATGGCGATGCGAAGGTGCTCGCCGCGGTCCCGGACGGGCGTATCGTCGCCGCCCAGCAGGGACACCTGCTCGCTACCTCCTTCCATCCCGAGCTGACCCGGGATACCCGCTTCCACGAGTACTTTTTATCGCTTGCTGATTGATTCGCATGTCCATACGCCCACTGGCTATTTTCGATCTTCCCTATGTCTATGGCTTCCGCGAGGATGCCATCGGGCTGGATACCACGCGCACATTAACGCGCGGTAATCCGCTTGGGGCGGTGGGGCTGATGGCGTATGTGAATCCATCACGCCATATTTATTCGGCGATCACCAATGGCAGGCCGAACTCGGTCCTTGGGGGGATCATCCACTCGCGCGAAGATACGTTTGCCAAGCTGCTGTACCTGGCCCCATCCTCCCAGTTGAACCATCCGGACCTGCCTGAGCTGCTCGAAAATCTGGCCGAACAGGCCGGCGCCTGGGGAGCGTTCCACGTGCTGGCCGAGGTGGACGAAACCAGCGATGCCTTCGTCCCGCTGCGGAAGTCCGGGTTTTCGGTCTACGCCTGGCAGCGGATGTGGGATGTGTCCCAGGTGGCGGAAACAAGCCCCGGGATCGAGTGGACCCGCGTCAAATCCGTACATGCCCACTCGGTGCAAAACCTGTATCATCAGATCGTCCCGCCGCTTCTGCAGCCGATCGAGCCGCAGCCCAGGTATTCCCTGGGCTGGATGTGCAATGAGGGCATGAAATGCTATGTGGGTGTTTCTCAGGGGGTCTACGGGATCGTTCTGATACCGCTT
This sequence comes from Anaerolineales bacterium, assembly GCA_036261375.1. Taxonomy (GTDB): domain Bacteria; phylum Chloroflexota; class Anaerolineae; order Anaerolineales; family Villigracilaceae; genus Defluviilinea. Next base: position 2,220 of record DATAKV010000182.1, on the reverse strand, counting down.
ATTCATCCCGAAGTGACCCATGTGAGCGCCAAGCTGGCTTCCCTGATCGCAAACCTGCCAGACCGGCGCAATCGCCCGGTCTATATCTGTGTGCGTTCCTACCAGGCCTGGCTGGAGCCGGTGCTTGCCGACCTGGGCGCCCAGGGTGGAGACCGCCAGGCGGTGATGGTCAAGCACCTGGCTCATCTGGTGAAGGATACGCAGACAGTCCCGGCGGTGCCGGCAGGGGCGAGCATCCAGCCTTCGCGGGTGAGCAAGGCTGTGGGGAAAAAGTAGGGTTTCTCCGTTTTTTGTTAATATTCTTATATATTTCTACAACTACTTTCCAATGCGGAATGGGGGCATTTCTCGTATAATAGTATATAGACTGATGAACAGGCAGGAACTTTTCCATGGTGACTTTCATTTAAGGCTCGTATGCCGCGCAGATCAGGGATATCGCGGCGCAAGTAGAATTTTCCCTTCCCCTGTCACTCCCATGAAATCTGGCGAAACACACGTGGAACGTGACCTTTTCACATTCTTATTTGACCTATGACACAATTAAAAATAACCGACGATCTCGACGCACTGCTCGATGTCCTCCCGCTCGACATCCGCCATTCGGTGGAGAAGGCCAATGACAGCGATAACCTGCTCGAGATCATTCTTGACCTGGGGCGCATCCCCACCTCGCGTTTTGTAGACCGCGAGATCAACATCCGCGAGACCGAAGTGACCCGCGCCGAGCTCGACTACGTCGACGAGCGCACGGGCGAATTCGATGCGGATAACCGCGCCGGTATCGAGCGCACCCTGCACCGCATCTCTGCCATTCGCAACCGGCGAGGCGCGGTGGTGGGCCTGACCCTGCGCGTCGGACGCGCCGTTTACGGCACGGTGGATATCATCCAGGACCTCATCGAATCGGGCAAGTCTGTGTTGATCCTTGGCCGCCCGGGGGTGGGCAAGACAACGCTGCTGCGTGAGGCAGCCCGCATTCTGGCCGAATCGAAACGAGTCGTGATCGTGGACACGTCCAACGAAATCGGCGGTGACGGCGATGTGCCGCATCCCGCCGTGGGCAAGGCACGCCGCATGCAGGTGCGCGAGCCCACCCTGCAGCACGAGGTGATGATCGAAGCTGTTGAGAATCACAATCCCGAGGTCATTGTCATTGACGAGATCGGGCGCGAGCTGGAGGCACTGGCGGCCCGCACGATCGCCGAGCGCGGTGTTCAGCTGATCGGTACGGCACACGGCCAAACCCTTGACAACCTGCTGCTCAACCCGACACTGAGCGACCTTGTCGGTGGTATCGAAGCCGTCACCCTGTCGGATGAGGAAGCTCGCCGGCGTGGGACCCAGAAGACTGTCCTGGAAAGGCGCGCGCCGCCCACCTTCGACGTATTGATCGAGATCCAGACCCGGGACCGTTTTACGGTCCATACCGATATCATGGCCTCCGTGGATGCACTGCTGCGCGGCTATCCTCTCCAGCCTGAGGTGCGGACCCGCGATGAGAAGGGCAGCATCCAGATCGAAAAGACGAAACCGGCGGAAAAATCGCGGCTGGATGCGAAGGAAACAAAATCACCACGGCGCGGACGGACAGCGGCTCCCGCTGCAGAGGAGGCGATCCCGACCCCCATCGCTCCACACTTTGAAACTGTGCGCGGGGTGATGCCCACCGTCAAGATCTATCCGTATGGTGTGGCACGCAATCGCCTGATGCAGGCTGCGAAGCGGCTCGGTGTGCCTGCGGTGGTGGTAAAGGACCCGGACGAAGCCGATGCGCTGGTAACTCTCCGCACATATTACCGCGACCGCCAGCAGACCATCGTGGATGCCGAGAGCCGCGGCGTGCCGATCTATGTCCTGCGTTCCACCACGGTCGGACAGATGGAACAATTCCTGGGCGACCTTTATAATTTGAAGGGCGAACAATTCATGACGTCTGACGCGGACTCAGTCCGCGACCAGACCCAGCAGGCCATCACCGCCGTGTTGAACGGCGAGCGCTGGGTAGACCTGCCGCCAGGCCCCTCGCTGGTTCGCAGGCTGCAACATGAAATGGCACGCAATGCCGAGCTGGTCAGCCATTCGTATGGTAAGGAACCGCGCCGGCATGTGAGGATCTTTAGAGAGTAGGGAATCGGTAACAGGGATTCGTTATTGGAGATATAACAGGGACAGGTTTGAAGCCTGTCCCTGTTCTTTTGTTATCGAACCGGCGCTTCG